>NZ_JBLOJT010000246.1:0-520 GCF_047785745.1 Streptococcus pluranimalium
CAAGAGGGAGACCGAGCAAGATGGGACGTAAACGCAATAAAACCTGGGATGAAATGACGGAATTAGAGCGCCTTCAAAAGGAAAATGAACGTCTCCGAACTGAGGTGGCCTTCCTAAAAAAGTTGAGAGAACTTCGTTTAAGGGACGAAGCTCTAGCGCGCGAACGGCAGAAACAATTAGAGACATGGTCCAAGAAGGATTCCGACTAGACCTCCTACTTGCGACAGCTAAAATGCCTCGCTCCACCTATTATTATCAAGTCAAGCAACTGGATAAACCCGACAAGAACAAAGCAATTAAGACTGAAATTCAAGCCATTTATAATGAACATAAAGGTAATTACGGCTATCGTCGGATTTATTTAGAACTCAGAAATCGTGGATTTGTGGTCAATCATAAGAAAGTTCAACGTCTCATGAAAGTCATGGGCCTAGCAGCCCGCATTCGTCGTAAGCGCAAGTATTCTTCTTACAAAGGTGAAGTTGGTAAGAAAGCTGATAATCTGATCAAACGTCAATTC
>NZ_JBLOJT010000247.1:0-519 GCF_047785745.1 Streptococcus pluranimalium
GCTTCATCGCACTGTAAGGAAGTGATTGCGTTTCAAAGCTCTTCATGATGGCAATTCTCGTAGCCATCATAGCCCTGCTTAGGTGTTGGATGATGTGGAAGCGATCAAGGACAATACGAGCGTTTGGGAGTGAAATAGTCCGGTGGACTATTTCAGCCTGAGCCTAAAAATAAGAGAGCGAAGGTCTTGATGATGGGAATGCAGCTACCAGACATGTCCACAGTGACAACTTCAACCGTCTCACGAACTTTTCTTGGAAATTTGTAGAAGAAGTTCTTAATCGTGGTTTGTTTATTGTCTTCAAGGACAGTGACGATTTGTCTGGTCTCAAAGTCCTGAGCAATAAAGGCTAATTGTCCTTTGTTTCTTGACAATTCATCCCAAGACAAAATGGTAGGTAGCTTATCAAAGGTCTCCATGATTTGGAAGGTTTCGAGTTGTCTTTGGACAGTCGCTACCGCGACATGACATTGCCTAGCGATAGCGGCATTGCTTAAGGTATCTGTTAGAAGCTGTGTG
>NZ_JBLOJT010000248.1:0-516 GCF_047785745.1 Streptococcus pluranimalium
GAAAACCGGAAAGAGACAAAAAGAGAGAACCGGAACGATTCTCTCTAGATGTTAATTATAAGTCACCCACTACAGTTGACGAAGAGCCATTATAAGTCACCCACTACAGTTGACGAAGGGCCAGAAAAAAACACCTGTAGAACCGAGCATGTCCTACAAGTGCTCTTATACTATTGTTTAAACTACTTCAATTTCTCTAAGAAACTCTCCCCAATCATGGCAGTATCAACACCAAAGTTGTCCGCTACGGTGGCTGATATATCAGCGAAATGTCCTTGTGGGATTACACCGCTGCCTGTAAAGGATGGGCTGTAAGCCAAGAGAGGAATGTACTCACGGGTATGGTCTGTTCCAGCGTAGGTTGGGTCATTGCCGTGGTCTGCTGTGATGAGAAGTAAGTCTTTGTCCCCAAAAAGCTCTGTAATCTCAGGCAAGCGGGCATCGAATTCTTCCAGACAGTCACGGTAGCCATGAGCGTTACGACGATGGCCGTAGAGAGCATCGAAATCGACAAGA
>NZ_JBLOJT010000249.1:0-514 GCF_047785745.1 Streptococcus pluranimalium
GCCCGTTTTTACAGTAAATTCTTGACAAAGTAAAAAATAGGTCGCAAGACCTATATATTTGAAAAGATGTGCATGCTATAATGATATTATCACGGGATAGAAAGTGAGAATGTACATGATTAAAATTTATACCATCTCAAGTTGCACGAGCTGTAAAAAAGCAAAAACGTGGCTCAATGCGCACAAGCTCCCTTATAAAGAACAGAATTTAGGAAAAGAAACACTAACAAAAGAAGAAATTTTAGCTATTTTGGCTAAAACTGAAAATGGGATCGAGAGTATTGTCTCATCCAAAAATCGTTACGCAAAAGCCTTGAACTGTGATATTGATGAACTGAGTCTCAATCAAGTGATTGACTTAATCCAGGAAAATCCACGTATTCTGAAAAGCCCTATTTTGATTGATGACAAACGTCTTCAAGTGGGTTATAAGGAAGATGATATTCGTGCCTTCTTGCCACGAAATATCCGTAACGTCGAGAATGAACAAGCTCGTTTACGCGCAGCTTTATAA
>NZ_JBLOJT010000025.1:0-19043 GCF_047785745.1 Streptococcus pluranimalium
GTTGTCTTAAGACCTGAGTGACACTACTAACTATTAGAATATTTGAAATACTACTAAAGTACGTGAAATTTTTCGAGAATTTTGTCAAATATATATTCTTCGATAGCAGAATAGTTGTTTTTCTTTAGGCGACTAACCATGACTTTCCATGGAATCGGATTTTCCATTGGAATTGCAACAATGTCTTGGAGGACATAATTGTTCATCATTTGTTTAGGAATGATTGTCATCAGTTGTGGATTAATCCGGGTAGAGTTGACCAAAAAGTCCCATGAAGCAGACTCCAAAACAATTTGAGGGTTTATGTTCGTGTATTGGCATTTTTCCTTGATTAAGTGATGAATCATAAAGGTTTTGTCGAAAATAGCTAATTTTTCATTATGAAGTTCTGACCAAGTCAGGATTTTTTTATTGGCTAAATGATGATCCCTAGATACAAAAGCGCAAAGTTCAGATTCCTGAATTTTGAAAGAATCAATCGTGTTTGCAGCAATTCTTTCGGGATGGAGAAGGACAGCAATGTCCACATTCTCCAAAATTAATTCTTGACGGAGACGATTGGCACCAAATTCTTTGATGTTAAAGTGAATATTGGGATTTTCTAGGATGATTTCTGGCATGATTTTTGAAAAAACCACTGACAGAATGAATGGCGGAATCCCAATAGTGATATTACCTTCTACTTTTTGATCAGTTACAAATAGGTTTTGATGCATCTCATCATATTTACGAATAACTTCTAAAGAATCCTCATAAAATTGTTTACCCGTCATCGTCAAGCCAAGAATTTTATTGTACTTTTTATTAAAAAGTTTAATACCTTGTTTTTCTTCAAAATCATTGATCATGATGCTGAGTGAGGGTTGAGAAATATAAAGCTGTTTGGCAGTCCTGCTGAGATTGAAATTATTCTCAACAATGGCGATAAAAAATCTTAAATGTTTAATATCCACTCTAATTATTCCTTTCTTTCAATATCTCTCTGTCTTAATCTTAAGAAGTATTTTTATAACTGTCAATAAAAATGATAAATTTAATTTATAATAATATAAAAAAATCGAATTTTACAAACGTTTTCAAGAACGATACAATAAAACCATAAAACAGAAAGCGCTTTCTAAAAATTAGATTGGAGAATCACATATTGGTTAAAGAAGTTATTATCACTTCAGCTGTAAGAACACCTATTGGCTCATTCGGTGGTGCCTTTAAATCAGTCTCAGCTGTTCAATTAGGGAAAATTGTTGTAGAAGCATTATTAGAAAAGTCAGGATTGAAACCTGAGCAAATTGACGAGGTTATTTTGGGAAATGTTCTCCATGCAGGACTTGGCCAAAATGTTGCCAGACAAGTAGCAGTAACTGCAGGTATTCCAAATGACAAACCGGCATTTACCGTTGATATGGTATGTGGTTCAGGTCTCAAATCTATTGAATTAGCTGCTCAAAGCATTATCTGTGGTGACTCGGAAATTGTTATTGCAGGTGGGACAGAGAACATGAGTCAAGCAAGTTATGTGCTTAAAGATTATCGATGGGGGAGCCGACTAGGTGATGGAAAAATTATTGATACCATGGTCAATGATGGACTGACTGATGCCTTTCACGGTTACCATATGGGCATTACAGCCGAAAACATTGCCAAAAATTATGATATTAGCCGTGAAGAGCAAGATAAATTTGCTCTATCTAGCCAACTAAAAGCGTCGAGGGCTCAATCTAAAAATCGTTTTTTAGAAGAGATTGTACCAGTTCCGGTTCCTCAGCGAAAAGGTAACTCTATTGTAGTGACAGAAGACGAATATATTAAAGCAGGTACCACATTTGAAAAATTAAGTGCCTTGCGTCCAGCCTTTGTTCGTGACGGTTCAGGCACTGTTACTGCGGGGAACGCGTCAGGTATCAATGATGGTGCCGCAGCTGTTCTGTTGATGAGTCGCGATAAGGCTGAAGAATTAGGTCTTCCGATTTTGGGAACAATCAAAGCTTATGCAAGTGCAGGGGTGGCGCCAGAAGTTATGGGGACTGGGCCAATTCCATCAACTCAGAAAGTCCTTGCTAAAGTGGGGTGGACCGTAGAGGACTTAGAATTGATTGAGGCTAACGAAGCTTTTGCTTCTCAGGCTATCAGTGTTGTTGATGAACTTGGTCTTGATCCTGATATTGTCAATGTCAATGGTGGGGCTATCGCTTTAGGACATCCAATTGGTGCCAGTGGTGCACGTATCTTGGTAACGCTTCTACATGAAATGGAAAAACGTCAAGTGCATAAGGGACTGGCAACACTTTGTATCGGTGGTGGTCAAGGAACATCCTTGTTGATTGAAAAATAAAAGGAGATAGTTTCATGAAAAAACGAATGAGCTTAGCAGAAGCTGTTAGCCTTGTGAAAGATGGCGATACAATCATGGTTGGCGGTTTTATGACTAATGGAAGCCCTGAGCGTTTAATTGATGCTTTGGTTGAAAAAGGTGTTAAAAATTTAACGCTTATTTGTAATGATGCGGGCTTCCCTAATAAGGGTGTCGGAAAGATGGTGGCCCAGCATCAATTTTCTAAAATTATTGCCTCCCATATTGGTTTAAATAAAGAAGCAGGACGTCAAATGACTGCCGGTGAAACAGTAATTGACTTAGTACCACAGGGAACTTTAGCAGAAAGAATCCGTTCAGGAGCCTTTGGACTTGGAGGAATTTTGACACCAACAGGTATTGGAACCTTGATAGAAGAAGGAAAACAAAAATTACATGTTGATGGAAAAGATTATTTACTAGAGTTACCACTGAAAGCAGATGTCGCTTTGATTTTTGCAGATAAAGCTGATGAACTAGGAAATCTATGTTACAAAGGCTCTGAAAATAATTTTAACCAGATTATGGCAGCAAATGCAGCTATTACAATTGTTGAAGCCCGTGATATTGTACCAGTGGGTGATATAGAACCAATTGCGGTTCAGACACCAAGTATCTTTGTTGATTATCTAGTGGAAGGAGAGTAGTCTGAATGGTGAAAGAATTAAGCAAAGAAGAGATTCAAGAACGTATTGCAAAACGTGTAGCTCTCGAACTTCCAAATAATTCCTTGGTTAACTTGGGGATAGGGTTGCCAACTAAGGTTGCTAGCTTCTTACCAGAAGGTATAACGATCATGCTACAGTCAGAAAATGGTTTTATTGGCTTAGATAAGGCGGGAGATAATATTGATCCTACCATTGTGAATGCGGGTGGCCAGCCCGTTGGAATAGTGGCTGGTGGAGCCTTCTTTGATAGTAGTACGTCATTTGGGATCATCCGAGGTGGACATGTGGATGCAACAGTTCTAGGAGCCTTGCAAGTTGATGAGAAAGGTAATATTGCCAATTATCTGATTCCTGGAAAAATGGTTCCTGGAATGGGTGGTGCTATGGACTTGTTAGTCGGTGCCAAAAAAGTGATTGTTGCGATGGAGCATACCAATAAAGGTAAATGGAAAATTTTGAAAGAATGTTCTCTGCCTTTGACGGCTACAGGAGTTGTTGATAAGATTGTCACAGAAATGGGTGTCTTTAGCGTTACTACAGATGGAATTGTTGTAGAAGAGATTCATCCGGATTATTCTTTTGAAGAAGTTCAAGAAGCAACAGAAGCTAAGTTAATTTTTAATCAAAACTAAAAAACAATAGATAAATAAAGTGAGGAAATAACTATGTCTAAACAAGTAGTATTTGTAACTGGTGCAGCAAGTGGTATTGGCAAACAAATTGGCGAAACATTTTTAAGAGAAGGTAAGATTGTTGTCTTTTCAGACATTAACCAAGAAAAATTAGAAGCAGTTGTTGATGAATACACAACACAAGGATTAGCTGCGGATTCGGTTTTATGTGATGTGACTGATGAAGAAGCTATTAATCAAGCTATTGACTATACGATTGAAAAACATGGCCGTTTAGATATTTTGGTTAACAACGCTGGTTTACAACACGTTGCAATGATTGAGGATTTTCCAACAGCAAAATATGAATTCATGTTGAAAGTAATGCTAACAGCACCATTTATCGCTATCAAACGTGCTTTTCCAACGATGAAAAAACAAGGATTTGGTCGTATTATCAACATGGCTTCTATCAATGGGGTAATTGGTTTTGCTGGAAAAGCAGCTTATAACTCAGCAAAACATGGCTTGATTGGCTTAACAAAAGTCGCAGCTCTTGAAGCAGCTGATTCTGGTATCACTGTAAATGCTATTTGCCCAGGTTATGTGGATACACCGCTCGTTCGTGGTCAATTCGAAGATCTCTCAAAAACACGTAATATTCCACTTGAAAATGTATTGGAACAAGTATTGTATCCATTAGTACCTCAAAAACGTTTAATTGATGTCCAAGAAATTGCTGATTATGTTTCTTTCCTTGCGAGCGATAAAGCTAAAGGAGTTACTGGTCAAGCATGTATTCTAGATGGTGGTTATACTGCTCAATAAGCCGTCTATTCAGTCTGAATTAGGAGAGTAGGGGATGGGGTGATGTTGCTCTATCCCTTGTTCCTTCCAAATGTGAGAGGAGAAATATTATGGAATTTTTAGGATCAATTGGGGTTTTGGTGGGAATTGTCGCTATCATTTATTTTTCGTTAAAGGAAATCCATATCACCGTTGCGGCTCCTTTAGCTACAATATTAGTTGTTATTTTGAACAGTATGTCATTAGTTGAGTCAATTTTAGGAAAAGCAGCTAACAATTATATGGGAGCACTTGGCGGCTATATTATGAGTTACTTTGCTATCTTCTTATTGGGATCTATTTTAGCCAAATTGATGGAAGTAAGTGGTGCTACGGTTTCTATTGCCGAATTTATTTTAAAGAAAGTTGGCTATCAGAATCCCTATCGTATCTTAGTAGCCCTTTTTATCATAAGTGCTATCTTAACCTATGGAGGGATCAGCCTTTTTGTGGTAATGTTTGCTGTACTTCCATTAGCACGTTCTCTCTTTAAGAAGATGGATTTATCATGGAATCTCATTCAAGTACCACTTTGGTTAGGTATTGCAACATTTACGATGACTGTTTTACCTGGAACGCCAGCCATTCAAAATGTCATTCCAATTCAATATCTCAATACCTCTTTAACTGCTGCTCTTGTGCCTAGTATTTTAGGGAGTGTTGGTTGTATTGCCTTTGGTCTTTTTTACATGAAACGCTGTTTAAATAGGAGTCTGGAGGCTGGTGAAAACTATGCTACCTATACGAGTTACACAGAAGAAGATGCAACAGATAAAAATTTACCGCCATTTGTATCAAGTATTTTACCATTAGCATTATTGATTTTTGTTGCTATAACGGGAAGTTTAATCGGTGATGAATTTGTTAAGAAAAATATCATCTATGTAGCCCTTTTGACGGGGATTATTTCAGCTCTCATTCTATTTAATCGGTATATTGACCAAAAGATAGTAACCCTTAGTATAGGGGCGAGTGGTGCTGTTGGTCCTATTTTTGCAACAGCCTCTGCGGTAGCTTTTGGATCAGTTGTTATGGTGGCACCAGGTTTTGGAGTGTTTTCAGATATTATCTTAAACATACCTGGCCCTCCTGTTATTAGTTTAACAGTTCTGACTTCAGCAATGTCAGCAATTACTGGCTCATCTTCTGGAGCTCTAGGAATTGTTATGCCAAACTTTGCACAGCACTATTTAGATGCAGGTGTTTCACCTGATATGATTCATCGTGTGGCAGCTGTAGCCTCTAATATTTTGACTATTGTACCACAATCTGGAGTCTTTTTAACTTTCTTAAGTCTCACCGGCCTTAATCATAAAAATGGCTTTAAACAAACATTTATCACGGTTTTTGGAAGTACTTTAGTAGCTGAAGTAATCATTATTTTAGCATCATTGTTTTTTAGATAGTCGTATTTCAATAATTCTTTAGTAATGTGTATACTATCCTTAACGATGAAATGAGCCCTACTATTCTGCAGCATGAAGATAGTAAGGCAGAGGATACATCTTTTTCCTTGTCTCTAATGTCGAAGTTTCATAAAGAATTATCCTTCATGTTTGATATAACAAATCTCCATATTACTTTTGGTGAAAACAAAGTCACTAGAAGCAATATGGAGATTATTTTTTAGGATTTTTTAAAGATAGTTGTTAAGTGTCTTTTTTACCATCCAATTCTTTTCCTAGATTAATGATGTACTGTTTCAAATCATCTTTAACTTGTGTGTGCTTGAGAGCGTAATCGATAGAAGTTTTCATAAAGCCAAATTTATCACCGACATCGTAACGATTGCCAGTGAATTCATGTGCAAAGACACGTTGCGTCTTGTTCAGTGTATCAATGGCATCTGTTAATTGAACTTCATTTCCAGCACCGGGTGCTTGATTTTCTAAAATAGAGAAAATCTCTGGTGTCAGCAGATAGCGTCCAATGATAGCTAAATCACTTGGGGCGTCTTCTGGAGCAGGTTTCTCAACAAAAGTATCAACGCTATAAAGTCCTTTACGGACCTCCTTATGAGGGGCGATAACACCATAAGCCGAAACGTCTTCATGAGGAACAGGCATAACAGCGATAGTAGACGCATGTGTCTCTTCGAAATCATTAATGAGTTGTTTGGTCAAAGGAATAGCTTTATCGTCAGAAATATCCATGAGATCATCTCCGAGCATGACAACAAAAGGTTCGTTACCAACAAAGGCTTTTGCTTGTAAAACAGCATCTCCCAATCCACGAGGATGACTTTGACGGATAAAATGAAGATTGATAGCCGTTGTATCATTGACCAGTTTTAGAAGGTCGTTCTTCCCTTTTTGTTCTAGATTATATTCTAATTCAAAATTAGAATCAAAATGATCTTCAATGGAACGTTTGGCTTTACCTGTGACCACCAAGATTTCTTCAATGCCTGATCTGAGGGCTTCTTCTACAATAAACTGAATAGTTGGTTTATCAACGATTGGCAGCATTTCTTTGGCTAATGCCTTAGTTGCTGGTAAAAAGCGGGTACCGAGACCTGCAGCTGGAATAATGGCTTTTCTAACTTTTGCATTCATAATCTCTAATCCTTTATTCTGTCCATTCATTTTCGGAGCGGAATTCGTTAGACATCATGTCAAGAATTGATTCTTTGATGTCAGCTCCCTCGTAAATTATTCGATAAATGGCACTAGTAATTGGCATATAGACACCTAATTCCTGTGCCAATTCATAAGCGACTTTTGTTGTTGAGATTCCCTCAATAACCATACCCATATTTTTTTCAATATCTTCGAGTTTTTCACCACGACCAAGAGCATCACCTGCACGCCAGTTACGAGAGTGAATAGAAGTTCCTGTAACAATTAAATCACCAACTCCAGAGAGTCCACTGTAAGTAAGTGGGCTTGCTCCCATAGCGACACCTAGGCGAGTGATTTCTGCTAGACCTCGTGTGATAATGGCAGCTTTAGCATTATCGCCATAGCCAAGACCGTGAAGGGCACCTGTACCAACAGCGATGATATTTTTGAGGGCCCCAGCTGTTTCAACCCCAATGACATCGGTATTTGTGTAAAGGCGGAAGTAGCGATTACTAAAGAGTTCTTGGACGTACTTAGCTGTTTCTAAATCTTTTGAAGCTGCTGTGATAAGTGTGATATCACGAACGATAGTTTCCTCAGCGTGACTTGGACCTGAAACAACAACCACTTCTGAACGAAGGTTTGCTGGGATTTCTTCTTCAAGGATAGTAGATAAACGCTCATGGGTACCAGGTTCAAGGCCTTTAGAAGCATGCATAATGGTTACTTTATGCTTTAGCGTTTTAGCGACCTGCTTAGCCACTAAACGAGTTACTTTTGTTGGTACAACAAAGAGTACAGCGTCAACGCCATTTAATGCTTGTCCCAAATCATGGTAGCCTATAATCTTATTGTCAAGAACTACATCTTTAAAGTAGCGGGTATTGGTATGGTCTTGGTTCAATTCATCGATTTGCTCAGTGATATTTCCCCAAACACGCACCTCATGTCCGTTATCGTTTAGTACTTGTGCCAATGCGGTCCCCCAAGAACCAGGTCCTAAGACAGCAATTGTCTGTTTGCTCATAGTAACTCCTTGATTATAAATAAATAGCAGTTCTAGCAGATGAGAGTGGTTTGTCACGTAGTCATCTGTTAGTGATAATAGCTTCTTTATTATAACATAAAAACGTTTTAAAAAAATCAGTAGGGCGATTATTACTCAATGACGCACGAATGAAGAAAATACAAGTAACCATTTTCTTTTATATCTATTTTGAACGATATTTACAGATGTGCATTGTTTGCTCTCTATTTTCGGATAGCTTATAATAAAGTATTGTTCATACATTTGGCGTGGATTATTGTCAAGGTAAATAGTAAGTATCATGAGCCATATCAAAGAGGGAGTGGAAAAGAACTCTTTGTAACTAAAAAAGGGTTCGTCTTCGCTATCTTGTTTTAGGTCTGTTCCCGAGAATAAAACAAGAACGAAACAACCATTCAAGCACTACGTTAAGATGTTAAAACGAACTCTATATTGGAGAGATCATACTTTTTCTCAGTCTCTATACTACAATATCTAATTGAGATTGAGTTAAGGATCGGCATGCATATTTATTTCATAATTTGCGTTACCCAGAGATTTTCGATGTAAGAAGAAAAGAATGGGAAATCTTCGATAAAGAAACGAATGAGACCATTTCCAGATAAGGTTTGTTGAATATTCTCAAAGGGAATGGTTGCAAGGATGGTAAATACCATACTAAAACTAAAACAAACCACAAGGCAAGATAAGACTCCTGCAATGGTATTGTTGAGTATTGAATCGAAGCGTTCAAGTGGTGCAAGATGGATGAGTACTCCCAGTAGTCGAATAGCAGCATAGGAGAGTGCGTAGACAGATAGAAAAGCAACTCCAGCATAGAAGACTAAGTCATGCGAAAAGAGGTCGACATCTTTGAAAAAATAGATGTGTGAACCTTCGGTTGGATTAGCATAAGGCACCCAAATATAAAGCTGCTCGGCTAACGCTTTGTAATAAACTTTGGCAATAGCTAGAGAGACTAAACTGCCGATGGTATAAAAACCTTGGAGAAAAATGCCTCTTGAAAAGCCGATATAGAAACTCCAGGCAAGAATAATGAGCAAGAGGAGTGCTATCATAAATCTACCTCTGTTTCGTTTGTAAACTCAGCTGTCTTTTCATCAAGAAAACGTGCCCTCAGCTCAAGTAATTCATTTTCCATATCTTCAATCGCTATTTCGCGACTTAGCTGTGTTGAAAGAGCATTAATGGCTAGTAAGATAGCTAATGTTTCATTATCTGCTTCAGGGAGTCTTTCACGAATAGCCTCGTATTTTTCTTTAGCCACACGCTCCACTTCTTCCATGAAGAGATTGTCTTTATCAGTTGTTAACGTTAAGGGACGATCCCCAAAAACAAATTTATAACGATTCTTTTTTGTCATGAAAATACCTCTCAAACATTATAGCATAAAGGAGTTTTTAGGAACACCTTTAGCTTTTATTTAATGGCTTTCTAGCTTATGAGAAACCAGAATTATGCTATAATATAGCCTATGAATACTAGAATTTTAGAACAGTTAGAATTTGAAAAAGTCAAGGACTTATTTGTTTCCTATCTTCAAACAGAACAAGGGCTAACTGAATTAAAGAGCTTAGTTCCACTAGTTAAGGCGGATAAGATTAAAGAGCAATTCACAGAAATTGAAGAAATGGCAGCCATCTTTGTGGAAAATCATAGTTTTGCTTTGGGGAACTTGACATCTATTTCGGAAAGCATCAGGCGCCTGGAGTTGGAAGCTGACCTCAATATTACGGAATTGATTGCCATCAAAAAAGTCTTAGCAGTCACAGCTGATATGGGGCGTTTTTACCAAGATTTGGAAAATGTAGAGCTGGTTGCCCTTAAGCGTCTTTTTGAGAATTTGGTTGGACTGCCACAATTACAAGGCAGTTTGCAGTCGGTTAATGATGGTGGTTTTTTGGAAAGTTTTGCTAGTCCAGAATTGGAAAAGATTCGACGTCAAATAACAGCTAGTGAAGCGCAAGTGCGCCAAGTTTTGCAAGATGTTTTGAAAAAACAAGCTGACTATCTATCAGAAAGTTTGATTGCTAGTCGTAATGGCCGCAGTGTCCTCCCTGTCAAAAAGACCCACCGTAACCGAGTTTCAGGAGTAGTTCACGATATATCAAGTTCAGGAAATACAGTTTATATTGAGCCACGTGCTGTGGTTGCTATTAATGAAGAGATTACCCAGTTACAGGCAGATGAACGTCATGAGATGGCTAGAATTCTCCATGAGCTGTCGGCAATGCTTCGCCCACATGCAGACCTTATTCGTAATAATGCTTGGATTTTAGGACATTTGGATTTTGTCCGGGCTAAATATCTCTTTATGCGTGAGAAAAAGGCGAATGTGCCTGAGATTTCTAGTGATAAGAGTATTAATTTAATTAATGTTTTTCATCCCTTGCTTAAAGATCCAGTTGCCAATGATTTGCACTTTACCAAACAGTTATCGGCTATTGTCATTACTGGTCCCAATACGGGTGGTAAGACCATCATGCTGAAGACCTTGGGTCTTGCCCAACTGATGGCCCAATCAGGTTTGCCAATCATGGCTGATAAGGGGTCAAAAGTGACAGTCTTTACTCAAATTTTTGCAGATATCGGGGATGAGCAGTCTATTGAGCAGAGTTTGTCGACTTTTTCTAGTCATATGACCCATATTGTGGAGATTTTGGCAGCGGCAGACCAAGAGTCACTAGTCCTTTTTGATGAATTGGGAGCAGGTACGGATCCACAAGAAGGGGCCAGCCTTGCCATGGCTATTTTGGAACATCTACGCCTCAGTCAAATTAAGACCATGGCGACGACCCACTATCCCGAACTCAAGGCTTACGGGATTGAAACTAAGTATGTGGAAAATGCCAGCATGGAGTTTGACACAGCGACACTCAGTCCTACCTATCGTTTCATGCAAGGGGTTCCGGGAAGATCTAACGCCTTTGAGATTGCCCGCAGGCTTGGCTTGTCAGAAGTGATTGTCTCGGATGCCGAGAATATGACTGATACGGATGGTGATGTCAATCTCATTATCGCAGAATTAGAAGCTCAAACCCTCGAAACCAGAAAACGTCTGGATCATATCAAAGAGGTTGAGCAAGAAAATCTCAAATTTAATCGAGCTGTTAAAAAACTTTATAATGATTTTTCACATGAGCGTGATCGGGAAGTAGAGAAGGCTCATGAGGAAGCGCGTGAATTAGTTGACCTAGCTTTGCAAGAAAGCGAAGAGATTTTGAAAAATCTCCATGCAAAAGCTGAGTTAAAACCACATGAAATCATTGAAGCTAAGGCCGAATTGAAAAAGTTAGCACCGCAAGTTGACTTATCCAAAAATAAGGTTCTTAAAAAAGCCAAAAAACTCCGAGCCCCACGTATCGGTGATGATATCGTGGTGACGGCTTATGGTCAACGCGGAACGCTGACGCGACAAGTTAAGGATAAGACTTGGGAAGCTCAGGTTGGTTTGATTAAGATGACGCTTAAAGAAGATGAGTTTAATTTGGTCAAAGTTCAAGAAGAAGCTCAAAAAACTAAGAAAAAACAAGTATCAGTGGTCAAAAAAGCTAAGTCATCTGGTGGTGGACCACGGGCTCGTCTAGATTTACGAGGCAAGCGTTACGAAGAAGCTATGAAAGAGTTGGATGATTTTATCGACCAAGCTTTGCTTAATAATATGGCTCAAGTGGATATTATCCACGGTATCGGAACAGGGGTCATCCGAGAAGCGGTGACCAAATATCTCCGTAAGAACAAACACGTCAAAAGCTTCGGCTATGCCCCACAAAACGCTGGTGGCTCAGGTTGTACCATTGCTAATTTAGGATAATGTCTAGATTTAGAAGCCGTATTCACAAGTGAGATACTTTGATACAAGAGATAGTTTTTCGTAATCAAGGCAGCTTTTGGAGGACTGTATTTTGAAAAAAATTAACGGTGAGTAGCCTAAAAACTAGGCTTAGCTGGAAGTGCTAAAAAATGACTTGAACTGATGTTCAAGTCATTTTGCTTATTTACGATAGAGTTTATTTTGTGAGTAAATTGGATCAAAGGTAACATTGATCCCTAGTTTACGGAAAACATTCTTATCTTCTTCGGGGAGGATCACAGTAGAATGCACTTCACTACCTTTAAGATTTCCTAATTGTTCCATAGCCTTCTTAGCATCGGCATTTTCCATCGCTGTGATAGCCAGAGCAATCAAAATTTCACTTGAATGCAGACGTGGGTTTTTGCTACCTAAGTGGCTAATTTTTAAGTTTTGGATTGGCTTGACATAATCAGCTCCGATAAGGTGAGTATCCTTATCGATATCTGCTAATTTTTTGATAGCATTGATAATAACGGCGGCAGATGGGCCAAAGAGTTCAGAAGTCTTACCGGTCACGATATCGCCTGTCGGTAATTCCAAAGCTAAAGCAGCATCATTGGTCTGTTCTGCTTTAGCTTTGGCAGCGAGAACAACTTGACGGTCATTAGGACTGACGTTGATGTCATTCATGAGTAGCTCAATTTTCTGAACAGCTGTTGCTGGGACGCGTTCAGCCTTAGCTTCAACAACTGTTTGGTAATATCGGCGGATGATTTCCTGCTTAGCAGCTTCAATGGCGGCTTCTTCATCAATGATAGAGAAACCAACCATGTTAACGCCCATATCGGTAGGTGACGCGTATGGCGACTTCCCAAGGATACGCTCTAGCATGCGCTTGAGGACAGGGAAAATCTCGATGTCACGGTTGTAGTTAACAGTTGTTTTGCCGTATGTTTCCAAATGGAAGGGGTCAATCATGTTAACATCATCTAGATCAGCAGTTGCTGCCTCGTAGGCTAAGTTGACGGGATGGTGTAATGGAAGATTCCATACTGGGAAGGTTTCAAATTTAGCATAACCGGAGGTAACACCATTGATTTGATCGTGGTAGAGATTAGACATACAGGTTGCCAGTTTACCAGAACCAGGACCAGGAGCTGTTACAACAACGAGGTTACGACTGGTTTGGATATAATCATTTTTGCCCATGCCTTCTGGGGAAATGATGTGATCCATATCGGTTGGATAACCCTTGATTGGGTAATGGAGATAAGAAGCGATACCATGCTTTTCAAGCTCCTTGCGAAAGTTATCTGCAGCTGCTTGCCCAGTATATTGAGTAACCACAACTGATCCAACATAGATATTGAGGTCTTTGAAGGTATCAATAAGACGGAAAACTTCTTGATCGTAGGAAATACCAAGATCACCGCGTGCTTTGGAATGTTCGATATTATTGGCATTGATAGCAATGATAATTTCAACTTGTTCTTTGAGTTCTTGTAGCAATTTGATTTTATTATCTGGCTCGTAACCTGGAAGAACGCGTGCGGCGTGGAAATCTTCTAACATTTTACCGCCGAATTCTAGATAGAGCTTACCGTCAAATTGGTTGATACGTTCGATAATATGGTCGCGTTGCAGATTCAAATATTTTTCTGAATCAAAAGCTTGTGTCTTCATATTATTCCTGACCTTTCTCTTTTTAAAAAAATATTATAACAAAAAATAAGCCTTAATAGGAAAAAATAGTCAAAAAAAGAATCTTCCTATAGCTTCTGGTAAAATAATTTCTTATTTCACGGCAGGCTATAAGAAGAGCGTTTTAATAGTTACTGCTAATTAGTTGGTAATGTTGCTCTTTTCAGGATCATTATGAGCAATCCGACTAGCTGCAGCAGCGGCAATAGCACTGACAATATCGTCTAAGAAGGTATGGCATTGATTGCCAGGCTTACTATCTAATCTTTTGATGACCCCAGGTTTGACCTTATCGAGATACCCGTAATTAGTAAAGCCGATAGAACCGTAAAGATTAACAATAGCTAAGCCTAAAATTTCATCAATACCATAAAGGCCTTCATCATTGGTGAGGATATCATTGAGCGGTTGAGAGAGTTTGTTTTGCTCGGCTAACTTATCTAATTCCACGCCTGTGATGATGGCATTTTCTACTTCTCGTTTGCGCAAGACAGCATGGACACTCTCGGTGGCTTCTTCTAAGCTAAGATGAGGGATATAGGGTGTTTGAAGATGTAAGACAAGGTCAGCTATTTCCTTGATGGTAACGCCACGTTCTTCTAATAAAGCGCAAGCCTTCTCGTTTAATTGTTGATCAGTTTTCATCTGTAAATTCCTTCTTTCTGTCTCTTGTTATAAATGGTAAAAAGCTTTTGATACACTCATAGTAAATAAAAATTATCAGAAATGTCAATGATTAAGGTTAAAAATGAGATAATGATTGTTATGAAGTCACCCGTAGCCGATTTCTGACATTAGGTAATAAAAATGATATTCTTAAGGTATTAAGTAATACTAATAAAGAGGGAGACATGAAAATGTTAGAATATGATTTAATCGTTGTTGGTTTTGGTAAAGCTGGTAAGACCTTAGCAGGTAAAATGGCTAGCTTAGGCAAAAAAGTTGCCTTGATTGAGCAGGATGAGGAGATGTATGGAGGAACTTGTATCAATATTGGCTGTATTCCTACGAAAACATTGATTCATGCTGCAGAAGAAGGACTTTCCTTCCAAGAAGCTATGGAGCTTAAAGAAACAGTCGTTAGCCGTCTCAATGGTAAAAACAAAAACGTTTTGACGGGCGCAGGTGTTGATCTTTTTAACGCTCGTGCTTATTTTACAGGTAATAAAACCATTGAAATTGAGCAAGGAAGCGATAAGGACACCCTTACCGCTGAAACTGTTGTGATTAACACGGGTGCTGTTTCAAATGCTTTTCCAATTCCGGGACTTCTTGAAAGCAAGAATGTTGTTGATAGCACAGGTATCCAACATCTTGAAAAGACACCCCAAAAAATGGCTGTTATCGGTGGAGGAAATATTGGACTTGAGTTCGCTAGCCTTTACGCTCGTTTAGGTAGTCAGGTGACAGTATATGAAACAGCTCCTAAAGTATTAGGGCGCTATGAACCAGAAGCTGCAGAATTAGCTCAAGAGTACATGGAAGAAGACGGGGTATCATTCCGCGTTGGTGCTTCTGTAGAATCATTGGCAAATGATGGTGAATCCGTTATCATCACAGCAGATGGACAAAGTGATAGCTATGATGTTGTCTTATATGCTCTTGGTCGCAAACCAGCGACTGAAGACCTTGGTCTTGAAAACACTGACATTAAAGTAACAGATCGTGGTGCCATTGAAGTTAATGATTACCTAGAATCAAGTGTTCCTGGTGTCTATGCTGTCGGTGATGTTAACGGAGGACTTCAATTTACCTATACATCACTTGATGATTTCCGCATCGTTTTTGGACAATTGACTGGTAACAGTGATTATAAACGTAGTGACCGTATCAACGTGCCAAACACTCTTTTCATTAAACCAGCTTTGGCTCAAGTAGGGATGACAGAAGCCCAAGCTAAAGAATCAGGTCTTCCTTACAAAACAAACAGTCTTCCGGTAGCTGGTATGCCTCGCGGTCATGTTAATAATGACCTCCGTGGACTTTACAAGGTTGTGGTTAATATGGAAACCAATGAAATCCTAGGTGCTACCCTCTTTGGAACAAACTCAGAAGAAATCATCAACTTGATTAAGCTAGCTATGGATAATAAAGTGCCTTATACTTACATCAAAAACCAGGTCTTTACGCATCCAACTATGGCTGAAAACTTGAATGACGTTTTTAATTTTTAAGTTTAGAGCTCGTATTCATGGGTAAGTTATCAAGATAATCAAGGAATGTTGTGTAAGATCATTAGTTAGACTTTAGTAGTTTGAAAGGAGTCCGATCAAAATGAATCCAGAAGATTATATTAGCATTTTACGAGATGTTATGCGCATAGAATCGGTTAATGGCAATGAAAAATTAGTAGCAGAATATTATAAGAAATTGTTACAAAAACATGGGATTTCATCTACTATTATTGATTATAATGATAAACGAGCTAATCTTGTCGCAGAAATAACACATGGTGAAGGACCTGTACTGGCTTTATCTGGTCATCTAGATGTTGTTAGTGCTGGCGATAAGAGCAAATGGCGATTTGAACCTTTTTCTGGACATATTGAAGATGGTGTCATTTGGGGAAGAGGGGCATCTGATATGAAAGGTGGTTTGACAGCTCTTGTACTTGCTTTTATTGAACTTAGCAAGAGTAAACAGTTTACTGGAACTGTTAGGTTGTTGGCTACTGTTGGCGAAGAGATTGGTCAATATGGCTCAAAACTACTGGCTGATAAAGGATACGTGGATGATGTCGATGCTATGATTATTGGAGAACCTTGTAATTTAGCCGTTATGTATGCTCACAAAGGCTCCTTAAATTATAAACTAATCTCTGAAGGTATTGCGGCACATTCTTCGACTCCAGAGTTGGGAAGTAATGCTATTGAACATTTGAACACTGCCATATCTATGATTTCAAAACGCATTGAGGAAAAGGCAACTGCTTGTCCTAACGCTGTTTTGGGAACTACTTTTCATAATGTGACCATTATCTCAGGGGGCAGCCAAGTGAATTCTTTACCAGATTCTGCTTATTTTGAAGCTAACGTCAGGACTGTACCAGAGTTCAATAATAGCGATGTCATTAATGAAGTTAGAGAGATTTTAGAGGAGTTGAATCGACAAGAAGGGGCTAATTTGACGCTTGAAGTTACTGCGGATCACTCTCCAGTAGAAGCTAATTCAAAATCAAGGTTGATAAATACTATTATTGATGTAGTGGAGAACGTACCACATTTGAATCCTCAATATTTGATTCAAAAAATGGGAGAATTACTTGGCGAAGATTTACTAAAAATAGATCCTTCTTTAGAAACTTTAGATAGTTTAATTCCTATTGCCGTATCTGGAACAACAGATGCAGCAGAATTTATGAAAGTCAATCCTGAGATGGAATTAGCTGTCTATGGTCCAGGAATGCCTATGCTTAACCATAAGATAAATGAACGCTTGCCCTTGTCACAATATCTTGATTTTATAGACGTTTACCAAAGCATTATGAAAAGCTATTTAAGATCAAAAACTGATTAGTTGATATAATGTTAATGAAGATACCTGAAGGCCATCAATCAGTACGATAATACTTCGATAGATACACAATCTTCTGCAGTTTGGTCTATGCTGATAGTTTTAATTTTAAAAGGAGAGTAATGTCACACCGTATTTATGAGATGAGTTTTGCCAGTGTCTATGGTGCATTGATTGCAAAGGTTGAGCGTAAAGGCCAGACTAAGGCTGATGTGGATGTGGTCGCAGCCTGGTTGACTGGCTACTCGACTGCGCAGCTAAGTGATTTTATGGATAGTGATTTGACCTACGGCGAATTTTTCCAAAAAGCACCTCACTATCATCCTGAAAGGCTTAATATCACAGGTAAAATCTGTGGTGTTCAGATTGAAGCACTGGAAGATCCGCTTATGCAGGAGATTCGTCGTTTAGACAAGTTGGTTGACTGGCTTGCAAAAGGGAAAACGGCCCAGCAAGTTTTGGCCAAGTACGAGTCTTAGTAGTTTGTGGCGCTTGCTACTAATGCTCTTAAGTCAATAAAGGGCAGTAGGTCAGCTGCAATGACGAAACTAGTTTCAATCAGATTGGTTTGAAAGTTTTGATTTTAACTGATGCTAGCTAAGTCTAATGACTGTACCATAGCCAAGGATTTTTTGACTTGATATGCCGTTTTTTAGGTTTGTAAAGAATCGAAATTACTCCGTCTGAGGGGTAATTTTTTTGATGAAAGGCAAGTCTAAGCTCATGTGGTAAAATAGAAGAAAAGTGAAAAGCAGAGGTCATATGAAAACCTATGTTTGTTTATTGAGAGGTGTCAATGTTGGTGGAAAAAATCGACTGTCTATGACTGAATTAAAGTCTGTTATGGAAAATGCTGGTTGCTGTGATGTTAAAACTTATATCAATTCGGGAAATATCATTTTTCGGAGTTCTGAAGAAAAACTTCAAGAGTTTTGTCAAGATTTGATTAGAAAACGATTTGACTTAGAGGTAGCTTACCAAATTCTATCGGTTAGAGAATTGCTTGCTACAGCAGATTGTATGCCAACGTGGTTAAATCAAATTTCTGACAGTAAGCATAATGCTATTTTTTCAATTGCACCTTGGAAGGTTCAAGATATTATCAAGCGCATGCCCGACATCAAGTCAGATATTGAGCAGTTAGCAGCAGTGGAACACGTGCTTTTTTGGACATGTTCTAAGAAGGATTTTTCAAAAACAACTTATGGTAAATTGGCAGCAAAAGCTGATGTTTATGTTATGACAACGGTCAGAAATGCCAATACTTTTTTGAAATTGGTGGATTTGGTGCATGACTACGTGGAAAGGTTTGGTACCTGAGTGAAAAATTATGCTACCTTTTATGGGAAAATACTGAAAACCCTAGACAAATACCCGAGATTGACTTTAGTCATCTTAGGATACAATTGGTTAGTAACCAAATTAATGTATCTGTTGTTTCCAATGCTCTTAATCTTTCTTTTTTTGGAAAACCGTCGAGATTTCTGGAAAATTATTTTTGTCTCTGGATTCGCTTTTTTGGGAGTATCGCTTTTTCGTAAGTTGCTCAACCAACCAAGACCCTATGAAACCTGGGATGTTGTTCCGATTATGTCACGCAAGGGCAAAGGGGAGTCTTTCCCCAGTCGTCATGTTTTTTCAGCTACGATGATTAGCATGTGCTTTCTCTCTCAGTTTGTCTGGTTAGGGACTTTGTTATTGATTGTGAGTTTGGGTTTGGCAGTTTGTCGTGTTCTAGGTGGAGTTCATTATCCGAAAGATGTTATTGCTGGGTATCTGGTAGGAATTTTCTGTGGCCTTGTTCTTATCCTATGTTAGTGAGGCTAGTTATAAAATGTCAATCGAAAATGACAATGTCTTGAAAAAATCGGTTAGATAAGTGAAAAATCTGTTATAATTGTGGTTGAGCGGTATTCCTCTCACACTTGAATTCTTCATAAGATTTTCCG
>NZ_JBLOJT010000250.1:0-512 GCF_047785745.1 Streptococcus pluranimalium
TAAGTATGGAATCTGGGACAATAATGAATTAATGGAGACGAGTTCTTTTGAAACACCATCTACCTGGGCTAAGATGAAAGTAAAATTAAAAGAAGTTATCACAATGTTTTAAGAGAAATACCAAGTCTTGGGAGTTGGCATAAGTGCGCCGGGAGCTGTTGATAGTGAGAAGGGTGTTATTGGAGGTATTAGTGCAATCGACTATATTCATCATTTTCCAATCTTAGATGAGTTAAGAACGCTTTTTGAATTACCTGTCAGTATTGAGAGTGATGCGAACTGTGCTGCCCTTGCTGAAGTCCATTATGGCGCTGCTAAAGATGTTAAGAATTGTTATTTTCTTGTTATTGGAACTGGAATTGGAAGAGCTTTAATCATTAATAAGGAATTGATAAAAGGAAAGCACCTTTTTGGTGGGGAAGTTGGTTATATGCTGTTCGATGATGAGCAAACTCTGAGTTTATTAGGTAGTCCTGTTCAGTTAACGGATACTTATCAAGGACAAACTAATA
>NZ_JBLOJT010000026.1:0-18159 GCF_047785745.1 Streptococcus pluranimalium
AATAAACAGAGTTGTTTATTCTTTTCTTATGATTTTTGATTCGATATGTTATAATATAAGTTCATCATATATAGAAAGATTTGTGAGAATGCTTATGACTCATTCTCAAAGAGGTATTAGTTCTTGTCTCAATCTAAAGCAAATTATATTAACGTCATTGGAGCTGGTTTAGCTGGTTCTGAAGCGGCTTATCAAATCGCCAAACGTGGTGTGCCAGTTAAGCTTTACGAAATGCGTGGTGTTAAACCAACACCTCAACATAAAACAGATGGCTTTGCAGAATTAGTCTGCTCAAATTCCTTCCGAGGTGATTCATTGACCAATGCCGTAGGTCTCTTAAAAGAAGAAATGCGTCGTTTGGACTCGATTATCATGCGTAAGGGAGAAGCTAGTCGTGTTCCTGCTGGTGGTGCCATGGCTGTTGACCGTGAGGGATTTTCACAGTCTGTTACGGCAGAGTTGGAAGCTCATCCGCTTATTGAAGTGATTCGTGGGGAGATTACGGAGATTCCTGATGATGCTATCACCGTGATTGCAACAGGGCCATTGACGTCAGATGCTCTTGCTGAAAAAATTCATGAACTTAATGGTGGTGACGGCTTTTATTTCTATGATGCCGCCGCACCAATTGTTGACAAATCTACCATTGACATGAGTAAGGTTTACCTTAAATCCCGCTATGATAAGGGAGAAGCAGCCTATCTGAACTGTCCAATGACCAAAGAAGAATTCCTAGCCTTCCATGAAGCCTTAACAACAGCAGAAGAAGCACCGCTGAATTCTTTTGAAAAAGAAAAATATTTCGAGGCTTGCATGCCGATCGAAGTGATGGCAAAACGCGGTGTTAAAACAATGCTTTATGGACCGATGAAACCAGTTGGTTTGGAATACCCAGATGACTATGAGGGACCTCGTGATGGTGACTTCAAGACACCTTACGCAGTTGTTCAGTTGCGCCAAGATAATGCCGCCGGTAGCCTTTACAATATCGTTGGTTTCCAAACTCATCTCAAATGGGGCGAGCAAAAACGTGTTTTCCAAATGATTCCAGGTTTAGAGAATGCCACTTTCGTTCGTTATGGAGTCATGCACCGCAATTCCTACATGGATTCCCCAAATCTGCTTAACCAAACTTTCCAATCACGTAGCAATCCTGACCTCTTCTTCGCTGGGCAAATGACCGGAGTTGAGGGGTATGTGGAATCAGCCGCAGCTGGCTTGGTTGCTGGGATCAATGCTGTTAAACGCTTCAAAGAAGAAGCAGAAGTGATTTTCCCACGCACTACAGCAATCGGAAGCTTGCCGTATTACATCACGCATACTGAGAGCAAGCATTTTCAACCTATGAATGTCAACTTTGGTATCATTAAGGAATTAGAAGGACCACGGATTCGCGATAAAAAAGCACGCTATGAAGCCATCGCTGAACGTGCTCTAAAAGATATAGAGCCATACTTATCTGTTTAAAAGTTTTACTGAAAGTCATGAGGCAACTCGTGGCTTTTTTAGAGATGAAAACGTCCATGATATAGTTTTTGACTATATATATGCTTAAATAATAAGAATTTTTCAGAAATAACATCTCATGTTAGACTAGATATATCTTAAATTTAGAGGAGATTAGTTAATGAAATTGAAAAAATGGTTAAGCATTGGAACAATTGCAGTTGCCTCAGTGGTTCTTTTGACAGCTTGTGGTTCAAA
This sequence comes from Streptococcus pluranimalium, assembly GCF_047785745.1. Taxonomy (GTDB): domain Bacteria; phylum Bacillota; class Bacilli; order Lactobacillales; family Streptococcaceae; genus Streptococcus; species Streptococcus pluranimalium_B. Next base: position 1,705 of record NZ_JBLOJT010000026.1, read on the forward strand.
GGTTGATGATGATAATGTTGTTGTTAAAGTTGGTACAATGGCCAAGAGTGATTCTGAAGAAGCTCGTTGGAATAAGGTTGAAGAGTTACTTAAAGATAAAAATGTGACGATCAAGTATACTGAATTTACCGATTACTCACAACCTAATAAAGCACTTGAAAATGGTGAGATTGATGTTAACGCCTTTCAGCACTATAATTTCTTGAATGAGTGGAACAAGAAGCATAAAACAGAACTTGTAGGTATTGCTGAAACTTATATCACAGCTTTCCGTCTTTATTCAGGAACTGAAGGTGGCAAAAATAAATACACTGATGCTAAAGATATTCCTAATAAAGGGACTATTGTTATCCCTAATGATACGGTTAATGAAAGTCGAGCTCTTTATCTCTTACAATCAGCTGGTCTAATAGAATTAGGTGTTTCAGGTGATACCTTTGCGACGCTTGATGATATCACTAAAAATGACAAGAATTTAGACATTGTAGAAGTGGACGCAGCACAGACTGCTCGTCAATTACAATCAGCTGATGCTGCTGTTATCAATAATGACTTCGTTGTTGAAGCAGGTATTGACCCAAGCAAAGCTATTTTCATCGAACCTAAAAGTGATAATGCGAAACAGTGGTATAACTTGATTGCTGCTAAGAAAGATTGGAAAAAAGCTAAAAATGCAGATGCTATTCAAGCGGTTGTAGATGCTTATCAGACTGACGACGTTAAAAAAGTCATCAAAGACAGTTCAAAAGGCCTTGACGAGCCAGTTTGGTAAGATTTAAAAAAAATCATTAATTTATAAAACTACAAAAACTAGTAGAGAGGTGTGAGAATCCTTACTCTGCTAGTTTTTTTATAAATGGTATTTAGGGGTACAAGCTATAAATGATAGCAGTATATTACGATATGTCAGTTCTGTTCTTCTACATTATTATCTAAATTATCAAAAAATATTGAATTTTCAGATTCGATGTGTTTTAATAAAATGGTAGCGTAAAGGCTATAATATTTTTTAGGAGAAAGCTATATGGAAAAGAAACATGTTTTTTCACTCCGCAAGTCAAAAATAGGTGCTGTATCTGTTCTTTTGGGTGCAGTTTTTTTGTTTGCGGGAGGTCATCAAGTTGCAGCAAATGATCTAGCAGGTGATAATCTTACTACGACAGAAGTGGTAACTGCTACAGAGGCAACAATTATAGAGAGTACGCCTCAAGAGTCACCTCAAATAGAAGTATTAGAGACGAATCGTGATACTGGTTTGACAGATTCGCTTAAATCTTCTCTTCCGCTATCATCAGATACAAATGTTGACGATTCCTTTACTATTTATAGTGAAAGAAAGTGCGGAAGCAGCAACAGTGACTGGAGGAAATACAGAAAAACCTCAGAATATTGATAGCAATACGATTATCTCTGTCCCTGAGACTTGGGAGACAGGTTACAAAGGAGAAGGGATGGTTGTCGCCGTCATTGACTCTGGTTTAGATATTGATCATGATACGTTAAGAATCACAGATGTATCTAAAGCGAAATATAAATCTGAAGAACAGATGACCCAAGCAATGGCTGCAGCAGGCATTACTTATGGTAAATGGTACAATGATAAAGTTATTTTTGGCTATAATTATGTAGATGTTAACACGCTGTTAAAAGAAGCAGATAGTGACTCTCATGGTATGCATGTCACTGGTATTGCAACTGGAAATCCTTCTCAACCTGTTGGAGGAGAGTTGATTTATGGGGTTGCACCAGAGGCTCAAGTGATGTTTATGAGGGTGTTTTCAGATGTTCACAATCGTACAGGTCAAGCCCTTTATACACAAGCTATTTTAGATGCTGTTAAGCTAGGAGCTGATGCTATAAATCTCAGTCTTGGAGGAGCTAATGGAGTAACGGTTAATGTCGGTGAGGAGTTAAACTCTGCTATCGCTTACGCAAGACAATCAGGAGTCTCTGTCGTGATTGCTGCTGGTAACGATGGCACTTTTGCATCAGGACATTCTAATCCTTTGGCGACAAATCCTGATTATGGTCTGGTTGGTAGCCCATCAACTGCTCGGGATGCTATTTCAGTTGCCTCTTTTAACAATACTACAATTTTTAGTGAAGTGGTTCAGATTCTGGGATTGGAAGATAGGGATGATTTGAACTATGGTAAGAGTTCTTTTATCAATCCGAATGCTAGCCAGAAGACTTTTGCAGATAATACAGCTTACGAATTAGTTTATGTTGGACTTGGACGTTAAGAAGATTTTATCGGTAAAGACCTGTCAGGAAAATTAGCTTTGATCAAGCGTGGAGAGTTGACATTTACGGAAAAGGTCGCTAATGCAACTGCCAACGGTGCTAGTGGAGTTGTTGTCTTTAACCACACTTCGGGTGAAGGAAACATCAATATGTCACTTGATGAAGCTGGTAAGGAAATTCCATCGATTTTCATTCCTTATGAATTTGGGGAAGCTCTGGCATCAGATCCTACCCTGAAAGTCATGTTCAAGGGAGAAATGGATAAAATGTCTAATCCGACAGCAGGTAAGATTTCGGACTTTTCAAGCTGGGGTTTGAGTGCAGATGGTGAATTGAAACCTGATGTTGCAGCACCAGGTGGCTCAATTTATGCTCCTGTAAATGATGGTAAATATGCCAATATGAATGGAACAAGTATGGCTTCGCCACACGTCGCTGGAGCAGCAGTTTTGATTAAGCAGTATCTGAAAGAAAACTATCCAAGTAAGACGGCTCAAGAGATTGAGGCCTTGGTTAAGCAGTTAATGATGAGCACTGCTAAATTGCATTTTGCTCCTGAAACAGAGGCGTATACTTCTCCACGTCAACAAGGGGCTGGTATACTAGATACGAAGGCTGCGATTTCCACTGGTCTTTATGCGACAGGAAACGATGACTATAGCAGTATTACCCTAGGAAATGTATCTGACCAGTTCAGCTTTGATGTAACTATTCATAATATTACAGACCAGGATAAAACCTTAAGTTATGTGACGCATCTCAATACTGATTATGTTCAGGATGGTTACATGACACTCTTTCCTCTAGAATTAGCCAAGATTGATGGAGAGACCATCACAGTTGGTGCTAATAGTAGTAAGACTATCCGTATTAGCCTAGATGCTTCAGCTTACACAGAGGAATTAAGTCAACTGATGCCGAATGGCTATTATCTTGAGGGATTTGTCAGATTTGTAGATACAGCTGACGGGGCCGACGTGATTAGTATCCCTTATGTCGGTTTTAAAGGGGAATTCCAAAATTTGGATGTTGTCGAAACACCTGTCTATAATCTTCTAACTGATGGTAAAGGTGGCGTTTACTTTGTTCCAAAGGAAGGAGAAGCTCTCCCTGGAGATGAAAACTTCACAGGTCTTCTGACAGGAAGTACCGATCTTGTCTTTTCTAACAAAAATAAACGGACAGATTTTGAGATTAAAACTTTGGGGACATTTGATGATGGGGAAGGAAACTTTATCCTGAAACTAGATGATAATGGACAACCCCGTTTAGCTATTTCACCGAATGACGATGGGAATCAAGATTCCTTGGTTTTACGAGGGGTATTTCTTAGAAGTTTTAATAATTTGGTAGCAAGTGTTTATGCAGCAGAAGATACAGAGCTAACAACTCCTCTTTGGCAAAGTGTTTCTAGTGATGGTGAAAAAAATTTCTTTAGTGGTGATCCTAGAAATGAAAAATCTACTATTGTCTACCCAACAGAATTTTCAGGTTTCGATAATGATGGTAATTCTCTTGCTGATGGACATTATCGCTATGTGTTAACGTATTATCCTGATGTTATTGGAGCTGATAGGCAAAGTATGAGTTTTGATATTATCATTGATCGCCAATCACCAGTTATCACAACTGCAACATATGAGGAATCTAGCTTTAAATTTACCCCTCGTCCAGTTATCGAGTACGGGCCATCAACAATTGTACGAGAACGCGTTTTTTATCTTGTAAAAGACTCAGAAGGTGATAGCAGTATTATTGAACGTGACCCTAATACAGGGAAATTGCAACTGGTTGATAATCGTGTCTATATTTCAAAAAATGAGGATAATTCTTACACTTTACCACTGGATTTAGCAGATTTAAGTGATTTTTATTACACTGTCGAAGATTTTGCAGGAAATCTTGTTTGGACCAAGGTGGAAGACCTCGTTTCTATTGGAAATGATTTAGGGTTGGTATCTGTTAATTTGTATGATAATGACACAAAAGACCCAATTAATGTCACTCATTCTTTCTCTGTTAAAGATGAAAATGGTCAGTTAGTGACTGATTTACCACGATATGGGAATGAGAAGAATACAGTTAAATTACCATTTGGAACCTATACTTTTGACATTTTTATCTACGATACAGAACGTTCAGTTCTGGAAAGCTCTCGTTCAGTTGTCGTTGAATTGACTGAAGAAGCTAGCCGACAAGAAGCGAATTTCTACCTTAGTCTCTTACCTAAAAAGGCATTAACGGTTCGTTTTGATCAGGAAGTTCCAGATGGGACAACTGTAGCGATTGTTGGAGAAAATGGACAGATTATTTCCTTGCCAGTAACTCGTTATAACAAAACGATTTTCGGAAAAGATGTTCCAGTAGGTAGCTATACATTATTGCTGGCATTACCGGAAGGCTTTGATGTTTTGGAAGACGATTCGGTTACAGTATCTGAAACTGGACAGAGCATGAAGTCTCTAACTTTGGTTAATAGGACAGCCTTGATGGCAGCTCTTCAAGATGACCTCACTCAAACTCCTGTTTATTACAATGCTTCCCAGACTTCTAGAACAGCCTATGATGAAGCCTTAAAACTAGCTCTAGTTACTCTAACAGGTAAGAACAATCAGGAAGCAATTGATTATGCAACACAAGCTCTGCTATCGGCAAAAGCAGCCTTAGATGGTAAAGAAACAGATAAGAGTAGCTTACAGCTTGCCTTTGATGAGGCAAATTCCTTGGTTGCAGAGAAAGATGTGGTCTATCAAGCAGCTAGCAGGGAGATTAAGGATAATTTTGACAAGGTGAGAGAATTGGTCGCAGCAATACTAAGCAAAGACCAAGCAACTCAAGAGGAAGTCGACGCTGCTCTAGCAGACTTGGATAGAGCACGTAATAATCTAGATGGGACAGAACAAGCACCACCAGCCTACCAACCGCAACGAACCCCTCAAACAGATCCATTGGCTGAAGATAAGGAGGAATTGGCATCATTGCCACCAAGCGTAACTACGGTGGCACCGTTACAGCCAGTTGAGACGGAGTCAGTAGTCAAAACGATTGATATACAAAACTCTTCAGTCACATCTGAACAGGATACTAAGCCTTCTCCTGTTACTGATATTCCTATAGGAAAGGTTGCAAAAGCTCAACTATTGCCAAAGACTGGAGAAAAAAATCTAGGAGTGGAGTTGTATCTAATAGTAGCTCTCATTAGTTTTTGCTATTTGAAGAGATCTAGGCCCTCAGTCTCAAAACACAAACAATCTAGCCAATAAGCTTGATGTTAGTAGCTTTACTATCGTTTACTTAAATTGTTTATCTCATTATTAGGAGTATAGAAATAAGCAGCATTAGGAAACTAGTAAGTGCAACTATAATCACCTTAAAAGCCTTAGAATAAACGTTTTAATTACGCTATTCTAAGGCTTTTAGTTTGGACTAAAAATACAGATGATGCATTGTTTTTTGTATTTTAATGTTTTTTGCGATTAAAAGGAATGACATTTTTAACATTTTCAAACGTATCAGAAATCGTTTGGTTACGTTCGACAGTCCGTCGCGTTTCTTCGTCAATTAATTCTTGACTAGCAGCAATAATATCTAAATCAACATAATAGAGTTTTACTAAAGAGCCTTTTAGTTGCTTGCCTGATTTAGGTGACATTTGTACGACTTCGTTTTCACGCGCTGTGGCATACTTTTTAGCTGGTTTAGCTGGAATACTTGAAACAGTAAATCCTTGATTTGTCAAATGCTGACGAGCTTCCTCAAGTGGCAAATTAACCACATTGTCAATTTTAACCAATGTCATCTGACGTTCATGGCGCTGATCCATATGTTTTTCAATGATAGGACGACTGTTTTCAATCGTTTTGCCTATGATAGCCGTTGTGTCAGGAATAATTGAAAACAAACGACCAAGTGTTCCTAGTTTTCGTGATAATTTTAGTTTTGTTTGTGGCATAATACATACTCCTTGAGGTCTAATATGTTTTTATTATACCAAAAATAAACGTAAAGCTCTTTTGTTTTTCTTACAAAATTGTAAGGGAAAGGAGGTAACTTGTAAGATTATAAGCACAGCTAGTTGGTAAACTAGTAGATGAAAAGAAAGAAGTTAGGAATTCTTTTCTTGTTGCTCATCAACTTAAAAGAATTAAGCTATAATAGAAAAAGGAGTAGACCTTATGTTACTAGAAATTAACCACTTAAAAAAAGTTTTTCGCACACGGTTTTCCAAAAATGAAACACAGGCTTTACGGGATATTGATTTTAAAGTTAATGAGGGCGAGTTTATCGCTATCATGGGAGAATCTGGTTCCGGAAAAACAACCTTATTAAATATTTTAGCCACTTTAGAAAAACCAAGTTCGGGTTCTGTTTTATTAAAGGGACAAGATATTACTAAAATCAAAGAAAATCAGTTGGCTGAATTCAGGCTTAAGCACCTTGGTTTTGTTTTTCAAGAGTTTAATCTTTTAGATACCTTGACTATCAGAGATAATATCTTTTTGCCTTTGGTCTTAGACCGAAAACCATATACAAAAATGGAAAAAGCTTTGCTTCCCTTAGCAGAACAGTTGCATCTTAAAGACTTACTAGATAAACGTCCAATTGAAATTTCTGGTGGTCAAAAACAAAGAGTAGCGGTAGCTAGAAGTTTAATTAATCAACCAGATATCCTCTTAGCTGATGAACCGACAGCAGCTCTAGATTTCCGAAATTCAGAAGATTTATTATCCCTTTTTGAAGAAATCAATGCTTTTGGACAAACTATCCTTATGGTGACCCACTCTGCAATGGCTGCCAGTCATGCCAAGCGTGTGCTATTTATCAAAGATGGTAGGATTTTCCATCAACTATATCGAGGCAACAAAAGTCCTCAAACCTTTAGTAAAGATATCTCTTTGGCTATGAATGCTCTTCTAGGAGGAGGTGATGACCATGTTTTATCTTAAAATGGCTTGTCAGAATTTACTTAAGACCAAGAATATCTATGCACCATTTCTGTTAACGAGTATGGTACTTTATATCACTTTGTGTTCTACCCTTTTAATCTTATTTAGTCCTATTTCTGACGATATGTCTTATGGAAAATTTCTTTTAGGGTTTGGGAGCGGAGTCTTAACCTTACTATCAACTATTTTAATAGTCTATAGCTACCGTTTTGTTTTAAAACAACGTAGTAAGGAGTTTGGGCTTTACAATGTTTTAGGAATGAGTAAGAAAAAAGTTTCTTTAATATCGAGTATTGAAATACTAATTTTATTTCTAGGTCTGCTTATTATAGGGAATATCCTCTCAGCTATCTTTTCAAACGTACTTTATCTCATATTTGTTAACCTTATCCATTATGATCAATTGATCTTAACATTTACTTTCCAATCATTTATTATAACTGGAATGATTTTTCTTAGTATTTTCATACTATTGTTGGTTATCAATTTATTTGCGATTAGACAGTCATCGCCATTAGATTTATTCAAGGCAGCATCTAAAGCAGAACAAGAACCTAAAGGAAATATTGCTTTGGCTATGCTTTCTCTAGTCCTGCTGGGAATTGGCTATGGTTTGTCATTGACGTCAACAAAGATTGCTGCTTTAGTTTTGATTTATCGCTTTTTGATTGCGGTTGTCTTGGTTATTATTGGAACCTATTTATTTTATATCTCATTTACAACTTGGTACTTGAAACGCAGACGTCAAAATAAGGCTTATTACTATCAAACAGAGCATTTTATAACGGTTTCTCAAATGATTTTTCGCATGAAACAAAATGCGGTTGGATTAGCCAATATCACCATATTAGCGGTTATGTGCTTTGTTACCATTGCTACAACGTCATCGCTTTTCGGGAATACTGAAAATATGGTCTCTCAGCTCTTTCCAAAAAATACTGAGCTAGAGATTCATCAAGTTGAAGGAAAAACTAGCTTTGAAGCATTTGCCCAAGAGACGATTATCCCAGAATTAAAAACAGATAATAAAGATGTTATTGCTTATCAATCAGCTATGATTTCTATTCCTTTAACTCGTGATAGAGAAATCACTGTCAATGAGAAAACAATCCATAAACCTAAGGTAAGTAAAATGGGGTTTGTTTACTTGATTGAACAAGATGATTTTAGAAAGCTTGGTAATGATTTACCTCACTTAAAAGCTAATCAAACAGCCTTTTTCAAGCAAAAAGGTGATAGTAAACTTGAGAAACTGACAATTTTTGGTAAAGAATATGCTAATGTCAAAAACTTTAAGTCCGTTATCGTGCCTGATAGTGATAGGAGTCAAATGACTACCATCAAAAAGCACTTTGAAAATGTTGAAGGATTTGGTTATAACGAATCTTATAAGTTGTTTGCGGATTTGAAGGCAAAAGACTATCAAACTTTAAAAGAGAAAAAAGGTGTTTGGATCAATACGAAGGGAGATACGGCCATAGTAGAATTGACACGAGAGTCATCATTTAAAGATGGAGTCTATAGTTTATTTGGTGGTTTCCTATTTACAGGACTTTTGTTAGGAACAGCTTTTCTCTTAGCTGCAGCTTTGATTATCTATTATAAACGTTATTCAGAAGGGGTTGAAGATCAAAAATCCTATCATATTTTACAAGAAGTTGGCATGTCCAAAGCTCAAGTTAAGAAAATCATTGGTTCACAAACCCTCATGGTTTTCTTCATGCCACTGGCTATGGCAATCAGCCATTTCTTAGTAGCGTTGATTATGCTCAAACAAATGCTCTCACTTTTTGGAGTAGTCAATGATCTGTTGATTTACCAAATTTCTGGAGGCGTCATTCTCGCCATTACCATTACCTACTATCTCATTTACCGATTAACAGGACGGTCTTATTATCACTTAATTGAAAGGTAGGTAAAGTAGCGATTTTTCGCTGCTTTTTTGCTAAAATAATCCTATGAGCAAGCGAGATAAACTATATATTATTGAGGATGATGCGACTATTGTCACCCTTTTAAAACAGCATTTTTCTAATCAGTATCAGGTTTTTTCAGTGACAAATTTCCGAGATATTAAACAGGAAGTCGAAACGATTCAGCTTGATGTGATTCTCATGGACATTACCTTACCTTTTTTCAATGGTTTTTATTGGACTAGCGAGATTCGTAAGACGATGACAGTGCCAATTATCTTTATTTCTTCTATTAACGATGATATGGATGCTGTCATGGCACTTAATATGGGTGGCGATGATTTTATTTCAAAACCATTCTCACTCAGCATATTAGAGGCAAAAATTTCAGCCTTTTTGCGAAGAAGTAAGCAATTTAGTAAAGATGAGCTTTCTTTTGCTGGATATGAATTACTAGCAGATGGCAGCCTTATCTCTGAGCAACATGGAAGTGTTGACCTATCCCCAACAGAGGCAAAAATTTTACGAATACTAATGACACATGATCAGCAAGTTATTGCTAAAGAAGACTTTTTAGAAAAACTCTGGCAAGATGATAGCTTTATTGACCATAATACCTTGAGTGTTAATATAACACGGCTTCGTAAGAAGTTAAAGAGTATTGGCTTTGATTACATACACACGGCTAGAGGAGTAGGGTATTTTCTCAAATGATCATAAATTATCTTAAAGAGTATGGACCTTGGTATGTCCTATACTTCCTAATGACCTTGACTTATCATCTCATGTTTTACCTTTACCATCTACCACACCAATATTTTCTTGCTAGTTTAGCGATTAATATGGTATTTTTATGTTTTTGGAGCATTCTGAGCTATCAGCAATTTAAACGCAAAATAATGACATTGGAAAACTTAAAAGCTATTGAGGATTTTCCAGACTCACAAGTACCATCAGAAATCGCCTATCGTGAATTTTTCAGTCGTATAGTAGCAGTAGAAGCGCAAAAAGTTTTGGAGCTGAAACGTGAACAAGATGACCTGGAAGGTTTGGTTAAGATGTGGTCGCATCAGATGAAAATTCCTGTTTCAGCGATGTCATTGATGATACAAACCGATCATATCAACAAGTCAGACCTTCAGGTGCAGACTTTTCGCTTAGAACAAGATATCAATAACCTCTTAGCTTATCTTAAGTATAAAGCTGATAATGATGATTACCGTTTTTCCAAAATCTCCTTGAAGGCTTGTGTCAGTTCCGTTATCAAGACATTTAGTAGCCAATGTATCGCTAAAAATATTCAAATCACGCTAACCGGTGATAATCATCTGATTACAGATGATAAGTGGCTATCTTTTTCTTTATCTCAAGTCATTGATAATGCCATTAAATATAGTTCTTTTGGGTCGGAAATTAAGATAAGTATCAAAGATAAAAGTATTGAAATACAAGATTTTGGTATAGGGATACTAGAAGAGGATATTCCACGTTTATTTGAACTAGGTTTTACTGGTTATAATGGGCATGCGCATAAAAAGGCAACTGGCTTGGGCTTATACATGACGAAACAGATTCTAGATAGGTTGGGTTTCACGATTGTTATAAGCAGTCGAATTGATCAAGGAACCAAAGTTACTATTGAAAAAAATAATTAATATATTTACATAATTATAGTTACGTAAGTATATTTATGTAAAATAGTTATGAAATATAAAAAATCTGGCAATGATAGAAAGTCATTGCCAGATTTTTGCGTAATTTTATTTATGTAAACTAAAGTTTATCTAAGGCATTCTTTTGCTCATCATTTACGATGTGTGTATAGAGGTCGGTTACCTGTGTTGAGGCGTGTCCCAGCTGATGACTAACAAGAACTTGGGATTTGGTAGCGTCATAGAGTCTGGTAGCCAGTGTATGACGCAGTTTGTGGGGGGTTACTCTTATTTTAAAATCTTGTGAGTATTTGGCAACCATTTTTTCAATACTTGAAGCATCTATACGATTAGGTATGCCTCTATACTCGGTGAGAAAGAGTGCTGTGTCTTGCTTTTCAGCTTTATATCGCTGCTTACGAATAGCAAGATAAGCTTCAATATAAGGTTTTGCAAAACCTGCAACATTGACTGAATCACGTTTCCCACCTTTTCGAGTCACTTCAATAACCATCATATTGAGGTTCAAATCCTTCAAATCAAGATTGACAGCCTCTGACAAACGTACCCCAGACGCCAGCAGTAGGGCGATAATGGCTAAATCACGTTCTTTATTTTTTCGAAAAGATGATTTAGCACGATTGGAAAGTTTGTTTTCATATTCACAATCGACATATTCTAAGAATGCCATGGTTTCATCACCAAGAAAGAGTTTTTGCTTGATATTTTCAGCTCTGGAAGCTAAAGTTTCCTTTTTCTTTTTGGTAGCAACCTTTTTCATGACATTTCGATAGAAATATGGTTCCCCTTGATCATTTTCAACTTCCTCAGTCAAGTATTTAAAAAGGCTAGATAAAGCTGATAAGGTACGGTTTATAGTGGTCTGAGAGACACCTTGTTTAGTTGAATAGGTATTTAGAGATGGGCGTTCACGTAAATACAAAACAAATGATTCCATATCTTTTTTAGTTAAATGCTCCAAAACAGCTAAGTCAATATCAGCAAGCTTATCAGCATTTGAAATACCAGATTCAATCAACCACTCAAAAAATCGACGGTATTCTTTGAAATATTCATACAAGGTTGTAAAGCTATAAGGAACAGCCAATTTAGATTGATAGTATTCCAAGACAAACCAAGGCATGATAGCTTTAAGCTCGTCAATTTTTTCCAGTAATAATTCACGTTTCATAGTAATATTTTCCTTAATTTCTATAAATAGAAGTATACCATACCCCTAGGTGTTTTTCAAGAAAATTAAAGTTTTTCGGAAAGATGTTTAAAGGGATTTTATCGTAAAAACTAATTCGTAACCGGAAAAAATTGTTTCGCTAAATACTGAAATCTATTTTTTGAACATCAGACCTTTTTCTTTTGACGTGTTTTTAAGCTTAATGTTTTATACTGATTTTAATTCAAAATCTGAATATAGAATTATGGTTCGAGTCTCCTTATCCTAGTAAATCGTCCAGATTTATACCTTGTACTTAAATGGTTTCAGATTTTCATTTAGTATTAGCTTATCATACCTACCCTACTATCTGTTTGTTTTCTTAGTTTGTCATTTGTCTTTGAAAATAGCAAACCTCCCCAGATATTTGAACAACACCCAATCGTTAGATTTTATATCTAACTTTTGAGGGTCATTACAATTCTGAGGAGGTTTTGTTTTCTATTTTTCTTTTTCAGCAAATTTTTGACATAAAATCGGTGCGATTATTGCTGTGCAGACGACAACCAATGAGGTGATTGCTGCTGATTGTGAGGCATATTCTTTTAGTTCTGGATTGCTTGCTACCATTAATAATGGGACAGAAGCTGATAAGCCTGCTACGGTTGATAGGGCTGTTGCTGAGGCACCACTTCTTTTCAAAATGTGTTTTTCGATTAAAATCAGTGGTAAGGCTCCGATGAGGTAGTACAGGATAGCCATCATGATTCCTGGTAATCCTGCTTTCATGGCTTCAAAGAGATTGATATTTGCTCCGACGCCCCAACCTAGCATGATAATAATGAAACCCATAGATGGTGCCATGTATTGGCTTAGATCGTGGTCAAGGTTACCGATAATAATACCAAATACTAGAGGAAACAGGGTTGAAAGGATTGGCATAAAATCAAGTGGTGTTGGACTGGTCAATCCGTAAATGAACATAGGAATGATTGGCAAGGCCATAACGGCGACTAAACCAAAGGCTGCTTGGTCACTCTCGTCACCGTAGTCTTTCATAAGGGCTAAAAAGAGGGTTGGGTTCATCGAGGTTAGGGTACAGATGAAGGCGATAGCGCTAAGTCCCCAGATACCATCAAGTCCAAAGAGTTTGATGAAAATAAGGCTTGCTATCGTACTTATAATAAAGCGAGCTAGAAGTAGAACACCGTAGTTTTTAAAGACTTGAGTCAAAGTTTTGAGCTTCAAGGTACATCCTGATAGGAAGACAGCTGCTCCTAGAATGAAATTAATAGCCTCACCTGAAAACATGGCTTGAGTTAAACCACCAATATTGAAAAAAGTTGGTGAGAAAGTATGGATAATGGCCGAAATCAGCATTGGAATCAAGAGAGTTCCGCCTGGAATTGATTTCATAAGTTTCATAAAAAGATAGTCCTCCGTGGGCTTATGGCTAATGTTTAGCTTGTTTGAGATGATTGTAGATTTCTAAAAAAGAATCGACAATAAAGATGGATAAGGCAATGGCTCCAGAAACGAGGATGGATTCAATTAAGTTTTCTCCTGCTAATTTGGGATTATCTTGGATGTAATAATAAGCAATCCGATAGACACCAGCTCCGGGAACGAGTGGGAAAAAACTTGGAATATAAAAAACGGTTACTGGCGAGGCTAGTTTTCTTGCTGAGATTTGCGATAATAAAGCAATAACAATTCCTCCCAATAAGGTAGCGACGGCATTGTCTGTCCTATCTAAAAAGATAAGGTAGACTGCATAGCCAGCTGCCCCGATAAATCCAGTCTGATACACTAAATGCTTGGGTGCTTCTAGGAGTATACCAGCTGTTACGGTAGCGACGTATGCTCCTAGAATTTGAAAAAGAAAACTCCACATCATGACATGATTCCTTTCGCAATAAAGAGGCCTAAGGCAACACCAACACCGAGACTAACCGCAATAGTCAAAGCTTCAACAAATTTAGCCACTCCTGCTCCATAATCTCCTTTAAAAGAATCACGAAAACCATTAGTAAAGGCAGTTCCAGGGAAAAGTGGCATGAGTACAGAGATAATAGTGATATCTAAAGCACGGTCAGAGGCCCCAACAAATCTAGTTATAAAAGGCATGCAAATAGCTACTACCATAGTTGCAAAGATGCCATAGATAAAATCGTTAAGCTTTAACCAATCTCGTATCGGATAGGTTGCTATCAATAATAAAGAAGCAATGACTGATAGTAAAAAGGTGTGAATATTGCCGCCTAATAGGAGGGCAAAAGCCATGACTAATAAGACTGTTGCTAGATAGGTGCTTTTTGATGAATATGTTTTTCGATTGACATTATTAAGCTTCTGATAAGCCTCCCTAAGAGATAACTGACTGCTTGTCATATCTCTTGAAATCTGGTTAACATCATGAATTTTAGTTAAGTGAGTAGAGCGTTGCGAGATACGCTTGACATAAGTAATGGGTTCTGGAAAGTCAGGACCATCTAGGGTGATGAAAAGTCCTGTAGTATTAGCGAATACATCTACGGTTGGCAGTTGACTAACAGATAAAATACGCTCTACTGTGGTTTCCACTCGGTAGGATTCAGCATTCGATTCTAACATGATGATGCCAGCTAAGGTAGCCACCTTAACCAGCATTTTGTATTGATTTTCTTCCATCTTATTTGTTTCCAAGATAGCTTAAAATAGCTACTAAAGCAGCTTCTGTCCCTGTTTTGAGAGTTGGTTGAATGGCTGGCGCAAATTTTGGATTGTGATTGGCATAAATATCCTGATCAGCTGTAAATCCACCAAAGCCCCAATATAAATAAGGGATACCAAGGGCTCTAGGAATGGCAGAAAAATCCTCAGAAGCCGTCAGTGGTTTGTAATTGATGACCTTATCGTCACTAAAATATGCTTTAAAGGCACTTGTGACGTGTTTGGTGATCTCAGCATCATTGTCTGTTAGTGGGAAACTATCGTAGACTTCAATATCGGGTTCTGTTTCGCAGTTTCCTGCTTGGCACTCTGCGATGGTAATGCGTCTAATGGCAGAAATTAATTGCTCTTTGACAGCTTCATCGTAAGCACGGATATTCAAACGTAAGATTGCTGTTTCAGGGATGATATTGGCTTGATTTCCTGCCTGGAAAGACCCTACAGTAACAACAGCGAATTGGAAAGGATCTACCTCACGCGCCACAATAGTTTGTAGTTTAGATACAATAGCAGATCCGATAACGATTGGATCGATACTCAAGTTTGGCATAGAACCATGTGCTCCACGACCGTTAATCGTGATTTTCAAAGAAGCTGCTGTCGATAAAAAGGGACCTTCTTTAGTACCAAGATGACCAGCTTCTGGAGTGGTCAAGACATGCTGAGCGAGGGCTATATCTGGTTTTGGAATTTTTTCAAGCAGACCATCCTCCAACATCGCTTTGGCTCCTGCTGCTATCTCTTCACCTGGTTGAAAGAGAGCGATGTAAGTTCCAGACCAAGCGTCCTTATTATTAGCAAGTGCCCAAGCAGCTCCTAAACTAGTTGTCATATGCATATCGTGGCCGCAAGCATGCATAACACCATCAATTTTAGAAGCATATTCTAAACCAGTTTCTTCATGAACAGGTAGAGCATCCATATCAGCTCTAAAAAGAATCTTTGGCCCATCTCCGTTTTCTAAGATTCCAACAAGACCTCCACCAATCTCTTGCACCTTATAATTTAATTTTTTCAATTCTTCTGTGAGAAAGGCTACTGTCTGTTTTTCCTGCATAGATAATTCAGGATTTTGGTGTAAGTATTTGTACGTCTTTTCTTGCCAGTCTTTGATGGTATCTAGTGAATCTATGACTGTTTTGTAGGGCATGATGAACCTCCTGTAGATTTTGATATGGTTATTCTAGTATAACATTTTTTAGCCATATATTGTTGTTAAATACTTTTAGGAAAAGGCTTCGTTATCTCAAGAATTTATTCTTTAAATAGTTTACAAAGCTGTTATTTTCTTTTAGAATAAATATTGTGAAGACTAACAAAACGAACGCAAAACAAGTTCTAACTTATTTTAAACCTTTTGATTATTTATTGATATCGCTGGCTATTATCCTTTCTTTTCTACCAGCTGCTTGGACAATCTATCAGAAAATGGGAACACCGCCATCATCTGGTTTAATGGCTGTTGTAAAAATCCATGGTAAGGTGGTCGATACCTATGCGCTTGAAGAACATGGCCCACACTTTGAAAAGACTTATCATCCAGCTAAAGGCCAATACAATATTGTTGAGGTTGATGGTGATAGTATTCGTGTTAGAGAAGATAATAGTCCTGACCAGATTGCTGTCAAAACAGGATGGATTAATCAAGAAGGGCAACTATCTATCTGTCTACCGCATGATTTAATCATTGAAATCCAAGCAACAAAAGATTCTTCAACAGAAGAAAATAAAGAAGAATTAATTCTTCCGTTGTAAGTAAAAGCCATCTCGCTGGCGCTACTTTCCAAAATAGAACTCTTAATAATGAAAAGGATTTA
>NZ_JBLOJT010000027.1:0-17979 GCF_047785745.1 Streptococcus pluranimalium
TAAAAAACTTGATATAACGGGCTTTTTTCAGTAACTGTTATTTTACAGCGTCTTTGAGTGCTTTACCAGCTTTGAAAGCAGGAACTTTTGAAGCTGCGATTGAGATTTCTTCACCAGTTTGTGGGTTGCGACCTTTACGAGCTGCACGTTCACGAACTTCAAAGTTACCAAAACCGATAAGTTGTACTTTATCACCTTTTGCAAGGAAACCTTCAATTGCTTCAAATACTGCATCAACTGCTGCAGCTGAATCCTTCTTAGTTAATTCCGTTGCTTCAGCAACTTTTGCGATTAAATCTTGTTTATTTGCCATTTTGAACAAATCCTCCATAAATTTTAAGCTTAATGCTTATTAACAACATCTATCATATCGGAAAAAGCTTGTATGGTCAAGTATTTAACGTTTTGGTACCAGCTATTTTCTTATTTTCATAACCTTATGGTTCTTTGAAGAGATCAAAGCTAATGCGATCATTAGCTAGGTCAAATTCCCTTGCTTTTGCATAAAGACCATTCGACAATTTGATATCTTTTAATGACAAAATAATTTCTGATTGTTTAGGTTTGATTTCCAAGAATTTTGGAATATCATAAACATTCGCAATATAATTCAAGACTTCTTTTTTAGGAAGAGTTAATGTCCCTGCTGATACCGATGTCACTTCCAATTGCACGTTTCCGTTTTTTAGTACGTAAGGTTCAAAATAAACATATAGAGGAATATCATATCCTAGCAATTTGTAAGTCCCTTGAAACAAAACCTGTCTTGAAGTGGTATAAAACTCATATTGTAACCCTTTAGACTGGTATTCTTCTAGGAATGCTACAGCGGTGTTATTTAATTCTTCTCGACTGGTGATAAAACTACCTGTTTTGATAGCAGCTCCTTCTTTGGAACTTGACACTTTACTAATGGATTGTTCCCTTGGCTGTATCACCCGATAGGCTACAACACTAACAAAAGCCATATTCATTGCTAATAAAATCAAGAAAAAATACTTCCATAAATTTGTCTTATTTTGTTTCATGTGTCTGACTAATCCTCTCCATAATGGCATCAGCCATGATACCGTAACCTATATTATTGGGATGAAAATGATCTTCCGTGAATAAGGCATCATTGACAACTGTTGTACGTTCACCAGAAACTGAAACAACTCCTTCTTGTCCTTCAACTCCTTTATAAAGCTGATCATTAATCCCAACAAAATAAACACCGTCGTACTCTGCCACTAATTGTTTCGTTTGCTCATTCCAATTATCAACAATATCCTGCATTTGAGTCATTTCTTGAAAATTGAGATAAAAGGGGTTATAGATACCAACAATGTAAATTGGTAAATCTGGATTATCTTTTCGAGCTAATTTAATAATCTCTTTAACATTCTTTTGGTAAGCTGTAGAGCCAGACGTAAAACTATCAGTATTCAGATGATTTAAGTTCTCACGAATAACCTTCATCACATCATTCCCGCCAACCGTTAAGGTCATCAGGTTAGCTGTTTTAAGATTCTTTTGAATTGCCTTTTGTTTCTTCATGCGATTCAAAATCTGACGACTAGTATTTCCAGAAATGCCATAGTTACTCGTTATTGTCTCATACCTATAGGCTTCATCCAATCGTCTAGCCAAAAGAGGGACAAATCCTCCCTGATTAGTGATATCTCCCACTCCTTGAGTTAGAGAGTCACCAATAGCTAACAAATGGAATTTTCTTTGTTTTTCCTTTAAAAAATCTGATTTTTTTAGTTGCGAATCAGAAGTAGGAATTAAAAAAACAAAAACGATAATAAATAGTAAAAAGCTTGCTAAAAATACAACAAGTCCATTTCGTAAACTCTTATTCATAACGCACCATAACTGCAAAAGCATCCTCACCCGTATGCGTCTGAATAATCGATCCCGTCTCTAAAACAGAAATATCTTGCCTAACCAGTCCTTGTAGCTTATCTCTAAGAGTCATTGCAAAATCTTTTTTGCCTGAATACGAAATAGCAATTTCAGCAACTTGTCCAGCTTCTAAATCAGAGGCAAAAGTATCCACCCATTTTGTAAAAGTCTTTACACCTCGCCCTTTGATCAGAGGATTAAGAGCATGATCTTTAAGTTCCATCAAAACACGAATATTCAAAAGAGAGCTCAAGATACCAGTCACACGTCCAATACGTCCTCCTTTGACAAGATTTTCTAAGGTAGACACACCAATATACAACTCTGTCTTCTCACGAACTGACTCAATACGTGACAAAATTATTTCCAAATCAGCACCATCTTTAGCAAGTTTAGCCGCTTCAACAACTTGGAATTTCATCGCTTGATCGGTAAAACCAGAATCAAGGATAGTCGCGTCTACTCCAGCAATCATTGCCCCTTGGCGAGCAGCTTCAATAGTTCCGGACAAAGAGTGTGTCAGGTGGATAGAAATGATTTGCTCAGCGCCATTTGCAACAAGATTCTCGTAAACTTCCGCAAATAAACCAACCGGTGGCTGGCTGGTCTTAGGCAAGTTCTTACCCGTCTTCATAAGCGACAAAAATTTTCCTTCTTCTTTAAGGTCTTTATCTGAAAATAACTCGCCATCAATCATTACAGAAAGCGGAACAATGGTAATATCTAACGCTTCTACAATAGATGGCTCTATTGTAATGGATGAATCTGTTACGATTTTTATCTTACTCATGTCAAAAACTATTCCAATCTTATTTCCTTGTTACGTATTTTCTCATTATATCAAAAAACGATATTTTTAGGAATCAATGACAACCGACAATCTAGATTACAACTAAAGAGATTTACTTTTTAAGTAATTCTCTTGCTTGCTCTCTAGCTGATGCAGTAACATCACTCCCAGCAATCATTTTGGCAATTTCTTCAATCCGTTCGTCCTCATTAAGCAAACGAACAGTAGAAACTGTTGAGGTATCATCACTTTCTTTAGAAATATAAAACTGATAATCTGCCGCAGCAATAACCTGTGGTAAATGAGAAATCGCAAGAACTTGACCGTGACTTCCAATTTTATAAATCTTTTGCGCAATAGCTTGAGCAACACGACCTGATACCCCAGTATCAACTTCATCAAAGACGATGCTAGTCTTATCTTCCTTACGAGAAAAGGCTGATTTTATTGCCAACATCAGACGGGATAGTTCACCTCCTGAGGCAACTTTAACTAGTGGTTTAAAACCTTCTCCTGGATTGGTAGAAATATAGAATTCAACCAACTCATTCCCTTCTTTACTAAATTTTCCCTTGTTAAACTGCACTTGAAAGTCCGCTTTTTCCATATAAAGCTCCCTAAGTTCAGCTTTGATTTCCTCTTCAAGAGAATGAGCAATGTTATGCCTAGCATCCGATAGTTTAGCCGCAGCGGCTAATAACTCTTTTTCCAAAAGTCGACGGTCCATTTCTAGACTTTCTGAATTAGCATCATTTCCGGTTAAAAGATTATATTCCTTACTGATGTTATCTAAATAATCCAAAACATCATCCACACTGCCACCGTATTTTCGTGTAATCGTGTTTAATACATCCAGACGAGCTTCAACAGCTAATAAACGACCAGCATCAAAATCTAGGTTGTCAATCAAATCTGATAGTCCCTTGGCAACATCCTCTAAAACATAGTAACTTTCAGCAAGATGAGACGATAGTTCTTTATATTCAGGATCAAATTCTTCCAAGGTCATCATATCATTCATAGCTGAACGAACATTTGATAGACTAGACAATTCCTCGTTATCTAGCATAGTATAAGCATTGGTCAAAGTATCCGCAATCTGTTTATGATTCATCAACTTGTCGCGTTCTTGAAGCAACTTCTCATCCTCACCTGATTTAAGGGTTGCTGCTTCAATCTCTGCCATTTGAAATTCGAGCATTTCAATTCGAGCCTTATGTTCACGCTCATTCTTTTGCTGGTCAAGAACACGTTTACGTAATACTCGATAGGCTTCAAAGGTTTCTTGATAAGTTGCTTTAATCTCGGCGAAAGCAGTATCACCAAACTCATCTAACATACGAATATGAAGACTTGGTTTCATCAATTCTTCTTGGTCGTGCTGCCCATGGATATCAACCAGATGCTGTCCAATTGCTTTCAAGGTTGTCACGTTAACCATTTGACCATTAACACGACTGACACTGCGACCATTTTGAAAGATGTCACGTCGAATAATTAAATCATCTTCAAAATCAATGCCGTTTTCTTCTAAAATAGCAAGCAGCTGAGGACTCTTTTCAACTGAAAATAATCCTTCGATTTCAGCCTTAGCTTGTCCATGACGAATAACTTCTGTTGAAGCACGCGCGCCAAGCATCATGTTCATAGCATCAATGATAATAGACTTCCCAGCTCCGGTTTCACCAGTTAGGACGGTCATACCGTTATCAAACGTCAATGAAATCTCCTCAATAATAGCAAAGTTTTTTATGGAAATTTCTAATAACATGCTTGTCCTCGTTTTCTATTTCTTTTTGATTAAACCTTGAAAAATCTCTGTAAGTTCTTTAGCATTTTCACCAGTTGTCGCAATTAAAAGCAGACTATCATCATCACCAAGTAAGCTAAAAATCTTTTCTGAATAATCTTCTAAGATAAGGCGTTTTAAATACTTTGTTGAGCCAGGAACGACAGTGATAGAAATCATATTAATAATCTCTGATTCCCCTTGGGTCACTTCTAAAATATTTTCAGCTGCTCGCTGCAAAGGGCTCATGTAACGTTGTGCAGCTTCATTTGATAGACCATAAACATAGCCACCACTGTTACTTTTTACCTTAATAATCCCAATCGTATTAATATCCCTAGAAACCGTGGCTTGAGTTGCCAAAACGCCTTTGGACTCTAAAATAGCGACTAATTCTTGTTGCGTTTCAATTTCCTGTTCGCTAACAATTTGTCGAATTAATTCTAATCGTTCATTCTTCCGCATTTTTCTTAAATTCCTCATGTGCTTTTGCAACAACCTGACAGATATCAGTTAACACCAAATTCTCAGGAGTTGCTGATTTTTCTAACAAAGCTAAAAATTCGATATTTCCGTGACCACCTTGTATCGGTGAAAAATCAAGTTCCTTAACTGTAAATCCGTAATTTACAGCAAAAGACGTTACATTTTCCAAAACTTTTTCGTGAACAAGCTTGTCTTTAACAATGCCATTTTTACCAATCTGCTCACGCCCCGCTTCAAATTGCGGTTTGACGAGGGCAACAACCTGACCACCATCTACTATGACATTAGCTAGCGCTGGTAAAATCAAATTGAGCGATATAAAACTAACATCAATACTGGCAAATGATGGTAAGCCTTCCCTAAAGTCCTTACTCTCAGCGTAACGAAAATTATATTGCTCCATAGAACACACCCGTTCATCCTGGCGTAATTTCCAAACCAATTGATTGGTTCCGACATCCACCGCATAGACCAATTTAGCGCCATTTTGCAGCATGACATCCGTAAAGCCTCCTGTTGAAGCACCAATATCAATAGTTGTCGCATCCTTAACCGAGATATCAAAGACGTCTAATGCCTTTTCAAGTTTCAATCCACCCCGGCTGACATACTTAAGTTTTTCACCCTTGAGTTTTAACTCAGTAGCTTCATCAATTTTTTCACCGGGTTTATCATAACGTTGACCGTTAATAATATTGACAACTAAGCCTGCCATGACGCCACGTTTGGCTTGTTCTCTAGTATCAAACAGCCCCTGTTTATAGGCCAACACATCCACTCTTTCTTTAGGCATGAAATCGCAACCTTTCTATGATAGGCAAAATACATCCGGCTTTAAAATCTGTTTTTTCTTCTAGGTTTTGAAAAATAGCTACCGCTTGATTGAGCGAATCGTCCAAAATCTCATAAGATTTCTGTAAACCTAAAAGTGCTGGGTAGGTTGATTTATCAGCAACAATATCTTTATTAGGCGTTTTACCGATAGTTTCAAAATCCGCTGTCACATCTAGAATATCATCGCGAACCTGAAAAGCTAAACCAAGCAATTGGCCTGCTGTACCTAATTCTAAAATGACCTTCTCCGATTGCTTGGCAATACGTCCAGCTGCTAAGAATGGAAAAACTAAGAGAGCACCTGTTTTGTTGGCGTGAATCAACTGAACTTGCTCAAGCGTCAAGCTCTGACCTTCTCCCTTCATATCAAGCATTTGCCCACCGACCATACCAAACGTTCCTGAAAAACGCGATAACATTTGGATCAGACTTACCTTGATATCTGCTTCCAAATCTGCTTCAGCGATTAAACCTGGGGCATCTAGAAAGAACGAATCAGCTGCTAAAATAGCTGTTGCTTCATCGAATTTTTTATGATTAGTCAAACGACCACGACGGTAATCATCGTTATCCATGGCTGGAAGATCGTCATGAATCAAACTACCAGTGTGAATCATCTCAAGAGCTGCTGCTACGTCAAAATGCGCCTCTGTCAACTTTATTCCAAATCCTTCTAGTAAATCCAATAAAATCAAGGGACGAATCCGCTTGCCACCACTATCAACGGAATAAAGAATAGCTTCAATCAGGTCTTTTGAAACAGCATCTTGGCTCTGATAATAAGCACGAATAGCTTGATCAATTTGTGTCATCTTATCCATTAGGCATCCATTTCTACTTCACTACCATCAGGTTGCATGACCTTAACCAGCGTTTTTTCAGCATCTTGTAAGGTTTGTTGCAGCTCTTTGGACAGAACCATTCCCTTTTGAAATTGCTCAATCGCTTTTTCTAAAGGCACATCTCCATTTTCCAACTGGGTTACAATAGTTTCTAAGTCTTGTAAATTCTCTTCAAATGTTTTTTTCTTACTTGGCATCTTCTACCTCTACTTCTAGCTGACCATCCTTCATTTGAATCGAAAGGTGGTCTCCTTTTTTGACATCATTAACACTGGTAATAGGTTTGTTATCTTTTTGAACAATGGCATAGCCACGCGCCACAATTCTTGTCGTATCAAGTGATAAAAGCGCGTCGTGAGCTTTTTCAAAGCGACTAACCTTGCTATCGTAAACACTGGTCATATTTGACATCAGCAGACGTTTTAAAACAGCCAGACGTTCATCATCGCGATTGACTTTTTCGGACAATCCTGTTGTCAAGAGACGTTGATATAATAGTCTCTCTTGCTGTTGAGCTTGCTTAAGGTTAGTTGTCATTAATTGACTTAAACGACTGGTCAAATGGTCTAACTTTTGAGCAATACCATCATAAAGGCGTTCAGGCTGTCTAAACATAACAGAAGCCCTCAGTTTATCCAATCGCTCTCTTTGCCATTTCAACTGGCGCAGACTAGCTTGATAAGCCCGTTGCTGACGCTCACCAATCCAAGCTAAAATATCAGCCTTACTTATTGGAGTCGCAATTTCTGCTGCTGCGGTTGGAGTTGCTGCTCGACGATCAGCTACAAAATCAGCTAAGGTTGTATCTGTTTCATGACCGACACTGGAAATAATCGGCAAACGGGATTCAAAAATTGCTTCAACCACAATCTCCTCGTTAAAAGCCCATAAATCTTCAATGGAACCACCACCGCGACCGATAATAAGGAGGTCTAAATCTTCTCGTTGATTAGCCTCAGCAATATTAGCTGCCACTTCTTGCGCAGCACCATCGCCTTGAACCTTTGTTGGAAAAAGAAGAATATCAACTCCCGGGAAACGTCTTGAGATGGTCGTGATAATATCTCTAATAACAGCCCCACTTGGACTAGTGACTACTCCTATTTTTTTAGGAAATTGAGGAAGCGGCTGCTTGTGCTTATCGTCAAAATAGCCTGCCTCGGTCAATTTTTTCTTGAGCTGTTCAAATTGAATAGCCAAAGCACCAATGCCATCTGGCTCTGCCTTTTCAATAATAATGGAATAAGAACCACCAGGCTCATAGAGTTGTACACGACCAATAACATTAATTTTCATGCCCTCTTCCAAGTCAAATCCTAATTTTTTGAATTGACCTGACCACATCGTCGCCTGTATAACCGCATGCTCATCCTTAAGCGAAAAGTACTGATGATTAGGTCGACGTCGAAAGTTAGAGACTTGCCCAGTCAAATAAACCCGCTCTAAATATGGATCTCGATCAAATTTCAGTTTGAGATATTTGGTTAAATGACTAACTGTTAAATATTCCGACATCTGCTACCTTTCCATTTTTATGCAAAATTCCTTATTCATTATACCATTTTTCAGTCCAGAAGAACAAAAGCAAACTAGATAAATAAAAGCAAAAAAGCAAGAAAAAATCTAATAACAAGATCTTTTCCTACTTTTTTAAAAACTATTCATTAATCGATCTTTACAAAGCACCGACCATCCTCTGTGGTTGATAGGATTCATCGAGATAGAGCGTATCTTCAGATGACAATGCTACATCAAAGGCTCTCATAAAATCATCCAAATACTTTTCTTTCGTCACCCCAACAATTGGCAAATGAATACCTTTTTGCCACAGCCAAGCAAGAGCTATTTGAGCTCTAGAAACAGCTTTTTGCTCTGCCAATTCAGCCACACGGGCAACAATCTGACGATCTAGATCTTCCGTAGAATCATATTTGTCGTGAGCTACCTGGTCGGTTTTACTACGAGCAGTATCCGCATTCCAATCCCTCACTACACGACCTGCTGCCAAAGGGCTGTAGGGTACCAAAGCCACTCCAGAATCTTGACAGAAGGGAATCATTTCACGTTCATCCTCACGATAAAGCATATTGTAGTGGTTTTGCATAACAGAAAATTTGGTCCAGCCATTCTTTTCAGCGACATACTGTGCTTTTTGGAATTGCCAATCATACATAGCTGAAGCCCCTAGATAGTGAACCTTACCATCACGTACCAAATCATTCAAAGCAGCCATGGTTTCTTCAATCGGTGTCTCATAATCCCAACGGTGAATATCAATGTAATCCGTACCTAGCCGTTTTAAACTAGCCTCTACTTGATTAAAAATTGCTTTACGAGACAAGCCCTTAGTATTTGGACTATCAGAATGACCATCCCCAAAGAAGATCTTCGTTGCAATAATAACCTCATCACGCTTAGCAAAATCAGCTAGAGCACGCCCTAAGTATTCTTCGCTAGTCCCTTTAGCGTAGGTATTTGCCGTATCAAAAAAATTAATACCCATATCCAAAGCTTTTTTGATGATACGGCGACTCTCTTCTTCATTTAGTAACCACCCAGAATGAAATACTTTACTAGCATCCCTAAAACCCATGCAACCTAAGCATAATTTTGAAACTTCTAATCCAGTATTTCCAAGTCTTATATACTCCATGATAAACCTCCAATTATCTTAATATAGTTTTATGATATACCCTGTACTCAACTACAAGTCAAGCGTTTTCATTGTTATAGTCAAAATTATAGTCAAATAAATTAACTTTCGGACCAGGAACTGAGACACAGATAGTACTGAAGTACAGCAAGTTGAAAGTGACGATGTATCAAAGTTATTCAAAAGTTCATGTAACCAAAAAAATCGGACCATCGTCCGACTCTTAAAGCATATAAAAGACAATCGCAATATATTGCAATGCTGAAGCCAAAAGGATAAATAAGTGCCAAATCATATGGAAATAAGGACGTTTCTTAGCATAAAAGAACGCTCCCACTGTATAAGAAAGCCCCCCTGCTAACATAAGTAAGCCAAAAGTAAGATTAGTTTTTTGAATAATAACCGGAAGGATGAAAATAACCAGCCACCCCATAAACAGGTAAAGAAATAGACTAAATTTTTCGTTAATATTTTGAGCCAAAATTTTGTAAAGAATCCCGAATATCGTCACTCCCCATTGCAGAATGATAATCGTTACCCCTAACCAGCCACCAACCAAAGAAAGAGCTACTGGTGTATATGAGCCTGCAATAGCAATATAAATCATACTGTGATCAATAATCCTCAAGATATATTTCTGAGGTGTCCCGTATGTCATAGAGTGATAAACCGCTGATGATAAAAACATCAAGAACAAACTAATAACAAAGATAGACATCCCAACAGCTGCTGTCAGATTATAAACCTGATAAGCTCTAATCGCTGTAACAGGCAATAGAGTTAACATAATAGCTGCCCCCACTCCATGTGTTGTCGCATTAGCAATTTCTTCCCCAAACGATAACGGATTGCTAAATTTAAAGGTTTGATTCATTATCTTTTCCTCCTAGTTCAATGGTCAATAAGCGCGCTTTATAATAGGATCTCACCGCTAAACAAGAATAAGCAATAATGTCTGGTACTTCTGCTTCTTCATTCATACAAATAACAAACAAATTGTACAATTCCTCAGAGCTATAGTTCTGCCGTAAAACCTCCAAGGTTTCCCCGATTTCTTGTAGGCTAAAAACATTTTTTAAGAAAGCAATAGCAATCAAGCGAGCAATCTGATGCCGCTGATACTTTTTCTTAATCGGCTTTTCCAAATGCCCATTCTTGACATAATTATTGACCATAGAAGAGGTAATCCCCTTAACATCTCTATCAACTCGTGTCTGGCTAACCTTGTTAACATAATAAAGCACTTGGTCTAAATAAAGTTCCAGCTCTGGCAAGTCTTCCCATAATGGTAATTTTTTTAAATTAATTTCTTCAAAAATATCACATCTAGTTTTCATAACTAGATTATATCATTTATATAAAAATAAACAAGAAAAAACCTTGCCCGAAGACAAGATTCTACTTTTAGCTAACTATCTGATAGTTCTTAAGGCTGCTTCGTAAGTTTGTTCCAGAAGCATAGTAATCGTCATTGGCCCAACACCTCCAGGAACTGGGGTAATTAAATCAGCTAGTGGTTCAACAGCGTCAAAATCAACATCACCTGAGAGTTTTCCCTCATCATCACGATTCATACCAACATCAATGACAACAGCACCTGGCTTAACATAATCAGCTGTAATAAATTTGGAACGTCCGATAGCCACTACTAAAACATCAGCTGTTTTAGTAATATTAGACAAATCTTTCGTCCTTGAATGTGTTGATGTGACCGTAGCATTAGCTTCCAAAAGCAGGGCTGCCATAGGCTTTCCAACGATATTGGAACGTCCGACAACAACAGCATTCTTACCCTCTAACTCAACCCCATAAACTTCGAACATCTTCATAATGCCAGCAGGCGTACATGGAATCAAAGCTGGTTTTCCAGACCACAAGCGACCTGTATTAACATGATGAAACCCATCAACATCCTTATCAGGATCAATCGCTAAAACAACTTTTTCTTCATCAATATGATTTGGCAGAGGTAACTGAACAAGAATACCATGAAAACGACTATCTTGATTATATTGCTCAACGGTATCAAGAAGTTCTTCTTGTGTGGTATCTTCCGATAGACGGACAGTCTCACTGAAAAATCCAGCTTTTTCAGCAGAACGCTCTTTATTTCGAACATAAATCTGACTGGCAGGATTTTCTCCAACTAGAATAACGACTAAACCTGGCACGACGCCTTCTTTTTCTTTTAAGTTGGCAACCTTCTCAGCTAATTCAGCTTGCATCTTTTGGGCAAGGCCCTTACCATCAATCAATCTTGCCATCATACACTCCAATACTTTTTGACCATTATACCAAAAAAGTCTGACAGATACCTAGTTCTAGTCTGGAAATAAATTTTCAAATCAGTCACTGCTATTAACATGTTAAAAAGTCACTCATAGACTTCAAAAACAATAGACTAACAGTATTTCAAAGCCCTTTCCCCAGATAATAATACTCGAAGAAAATCAAAATCTGACTAGAAAAAGCGTCGTAGCTAGAACTAAAGTTAATCAAGGTAAACTTGACAATATCAGATTTTGATTTTCAATGAGTATAAAAAAAGCTGAAAAAATGATCTAAATTGGATTTTTTCAACTTTAGTAAGTACTCGTCAATTTTATGCTATAACACCTTACTCAAGAAATTTTTTGTTCGTTCCTCTTGAGTATTTTCAAAGATTTGTTGAGGTGTCCCATCTTCAACGATAACACCTCCATCCATGAAAATGACACGATCAGCTACCTCGCGAGCAAATCCCATTTCATGTGTCACAATGACCATGGTCATTCCAGACTTAGCTAAGTCTTTCATAACAGCCAAAACTTCTCCTACCATCTCTGGATCAAGAGCTGATGTGGGTTCGTCAAACAAGAGAACATCAGGATCCATAGCCAAGCCACGAGCAATGGCAATACGTTGCTGTTGCCCTCCAGACAGACTTGGAGAGTAGGTATTCGCCTTGTCACGAAGGCCAACTTTATCAAGAAGGTCATAGGCTTTGCTTTCGGCTTCAGATTTAGATAAACCTTTTGTTTTAATTGGCGATAAGGTAATGTTTTCTAAGATACTCATATTTGGAAAGAGATTAAACTGTTGGAAAACCATTCCCATTTTTTCACGCATTTTAAAAACGTCATTCTTTTTGTCTGTAATATCCACACCTTCAAAAGTAACCTTACCCTTGGTGGGGATTTCCAATAAGTTCATGGTTCTTAAAAAAGTTGACTTCCCTGATCCAGAAGGTCCTATGATAACCACGACTTCACCCTTATAAATGTCAAGATCAATGCCTTTTAAGACTTCGTTTTTACCGAAATACTTATGTAAATTCTCAATTGAAATCAAAGTTTCTGTCATCAGAACGCCCCTCCATTACTCATACGTTTTTCAAGAAGTTTTAATAAACTTGACATAGCTGTTGTAACCATTAAGTAATAGAATGCCGCAAACAACAATGGCTCAACAGGAATATAAGTCGCCGCTACAACAGACTGGGCACCATTCCAAAGTTCCATTACCCCAATCGTTTGTAAAAGTGAACTATCCTTGATAATCGTAATAAATTCATTACCCAAGGCTGGCAAAATATTTTTTATCGCTTGAGGTAAAATAACATAGCGCATAGCGTTTTTAGGTTTTATACCAAGTGAATAAGCCGCTTCCAGCTGACCTTTTGGTACAGACTCAATACCAGCACGAACAGATTCCGAAATATAGGCACCACTGTTTAATGAAATAATGATAATACCTGGTAGTAGACGGGTAAAGTCCATATCTAAAACACCAAAACCAATGGTCGGTGCACCATTAAAGTGTAACCAAGCAAAAGCAATCATGATTTGAACGACCATAGGAGTCCCACGGAAAATCCAGACATAAACACTAGCCAACCATGATAACGGTTTTAAAGAACTTCTTTTAAGCAATGCTACTAAGATACCGATGATGGTTCCGAAAAAAACGACACAAGCCGAAATCATGATGGTCACTAAGACACCGTAGTTAAAATAGGCCCAATACTTGGGAAGGAATGAAAAATCCATAATGAACTCCTGTTAATAAAATATAAAAACAATCATAGCATATATACATAGAAAAGACAAGATTTTTAGTATTTTTATACAGAATATCATTAACAGAACGATGATGACCTTAAGAAGGCTATAGAAATCAGTAACGATAGCAATAAACAGACTTTTATTTCTGACGGTCAATGTCTATTTAATACTGATTGTAATTCAAAATCTGAATATAGAATTATGGTTCGAGTCTCCTTATCCTAGTAAATCGTCCAGATTTACACCTTGTACTTAAATGGTTTCAGATTTAGATTTTCATTGAGTATAACATAGTATCACTAAACTTATTTCCAAGAAAAAATGAGCTGGGAATAGTTCCTAACTCATTTCAATCATCTTAGTAAAGCAAATCGTAGATTTCCATTGCAATCAGGTCAATGCTATCGAATGAATAAGTTTCTCTAGCTTCAACATCACGCAAAGTGAAAACTGGTCCGTTTTCTGGATCGTTGCTAAATGATACTTCTGCAACAACAACTCCTTCACGTTCAAAATTACGTTTTAAATTACCACCATCTGTAGCCATAAGCTCAAGACGATTAATAATTCTCACCAAATGTGATTCCATATCATACTCCTCTATTTCTATTACTTTCTCTTATTTTACCACAAATAGCTGTCAAAGTAACTCTAAATCCACCAATTCCTTATAGAAAGCCATAAAATTCACAGTGTTAGCACTCTATTATAAAGAGTGCTAATTTTTTTAAACTTTTTACTTGCAATGCTGTCCCATAGTGCTATAATAAAGTCAGATAAAGTTTGACTATATTTGACCAAAAAATCTTTTGTCACTATCATCAGGACTTTATTATAAAAATCTCTCAAAAAGCGAGGTATGTCTATGCTTTGTCAAAATTGTCAATTAAACGAATCAACTATCCATTTATACACAAATGTTAATGGGAAACAAAAACAAGTCGATCTTTGCCAAAACTGTTACCAAATCATGAAAACTGATCCTAAGAACAGTCTATTATCTCAGTTAGGTCAAGAAAAGGCATCATCATCTATGAATCCATTTTTTGATGATTTCTTTGGTGATTTAAATAACTTTCGTGCTTTCAGTGGCGACTTACCAAACAGTCCAAAAACTCAATCGGGCGGTCAAGGTGGTAATAATGGACCTGGAAATCCCCGTACAAACGGTCCGCAAGGTCCAGCCCAACAAAAACCACAAGGTCTTTTAGAAGAATTTGGTATCAATATCACTGATATCGCACGTCGTGGAGACATCGATCCCGTTATTGGGCGTGATGATGAAATTCTTCGTGTCATCGAAATCCTAAACCGCCGTACTAAAAATAATCCTGTCCTCATTGGTGAACCTGGGGTTGGTAAAACTGCCGTCGTTGAAGGATTGGCTCAAAAAATCGTCGACGCCGATGTGCCTCAAAAACTTCAAGGTAAGCAAGTTATCCGTTTGGATGTTGTCAGCCTTGTTCAAGGTACTGGTATTCGCGGACAATTCGAAGAACGCATGCAAAAACTCATGGAAGAAATCCGTAACCGTCAAGATGTGATTCTCTTCATCGATGAAATCCATGAAATTGTTGGTGCTGGTAATGCAGGAGACGGCAACATGGATGCAGGTAATATCTTGAAACCTGCGCTTGCCCGGGGGGAACTCCAACTAGTTGGTGCTACAACGCTTAACGAATACCGTATCATTGAAAAAGATGCTGCTTTGGAACGTCGTATGCAACCTGTCAAAGTTGATGAGCCAAGCGTTGAGGAAACCATCACT
The DNA here is from genome assembly GCF_047785745.1 of Streptococcus pluranimalium. Lineage (GTDB taxonomy): Bacteria > Bacillota > Bacilli > Lactobacillales > Streptococcaceae > Streptococcus > Streptococcus pluranimalium_B. The sequence continues at coordinate 15,096 of NZ_JBLOJT010000027.1, forward strand.
ATCTTAAAAGGTATTCAACCGAAATACGAAGACTACCACCATGTCAAATACAGTGCTGATGCTATTGAAGCTGCAGCTATCCTTTCAAATCGATACATTCAAGACCGCTTCCTACCAGATAAGGCTATTGACCTTCTCGACGAAGCCGGCTCTAAGATGAACTTAACCTTGAATTTTGTTGATCCACAAGAAATCGATCAACGTTTGGTAGAAGCCGAAAACCTTAAAGCTAGAGCAACTCGTGATGAAGACTATGAACGTGCAGCTTACTTCCGTGATCAAATTGCTAAATACAAAGAAATGCAAGCGCAAAAAATCGATGACCACGATATTCCAGTCATCACTGAACAAAATATCGAAGCCATCATTGAACAAAAAACTAATATTCCAGTTGGTGACTTAAAAGAGAAAGAACAAACACAACTAGTTCACTTAGCGGATGATCTTAAATCACATGTCATTGGCCAAGATGATGCCGTTGATAAAATTGCTAAAGCCATTCGTCGTAATCGTGTTGGACTTGGTTCACCAAATCGTCCAATAGGCTCCTTCCTTTTTGTTGGCCCAACTGGTGTCGGTAAAACAGAACTCTCAAAACAACTAGCAATCGAGCTCTTTGGTTCAGCAGACAGCATGATTCGCTTTGATATGTCCGAGTACATGGAAAAACATGCCGTCGCTAAACTTGTCGGAGCTCCTCCAGGTTATGTTGGTTACGAAGAAGCTGGTCAATTGACAGAAAAAGTTCGTCGCAATCCATACTCACTCATTCTCTTGGATGAAGTTGAGAAAGCTCACCCAGATGTTATGCATATGTTCTTACAAGTTCTTGACGATGGTCGTTTGACTGATGGTCAAGGTCGTACCGTTAGCTTCAAAGATACCATTATCATCATGACCTCGAATGCTGGAACAGGCAAGGTTGAAGCTTCTGTCGGTTTTGGAGCAGCTCGTGAAGGTCGTACCAACTCCGTTCTTAACCAACTTGGAGACTTCTTTAGCCCAGAATTCATGAACCGCTTTGATGGTATTATCGAATTTAAAGCTCTTGAAAAAGAAAATCTCCTTACTATTGTTGATCTCATGCTCAAAGATGTCAATGATAGACTTTCTACCAACGGTCTTCACCTTGATGTCACCGAGAAAGTTAAGGAAAAATTGGTTGATCTTGGCTATGATCCAAAAATGGGGGCTCGTCCACTTCGCAGAACAATTCAAGATCATATCGAAGATGCTATCACAGATTTCTATCTTGAAAATCCTTCAGAGAAAAATCTCCGTGCCATCATGACTTCAAATGGAAACATCATGATTAAATCAAGTACGAAAGCTGAAGCTGTCGTAGAAGAAAACTAAAAAAGATTATGCCAATCGATGATTGGCATAATCTTTTTTGCTGTCTCAACGATTCCAATAGGATTGGAAATCTTTAAAAATGGACGTTTTATCATAAACAAGGTAAACAACTACTATTGAGAGAGCAACTGCTAAAATATCAAACGGTAATTTTAACATCGCATATTGAGGATTGGCATAAACAAAAGCCCTACCCAAACCGTAACCAATAATATCGACAAGAGCTCCTACAGACATCGCCATCCAAAGACGATCTTACTAGCTTTTTTCATCTTAGGACCAACTAAAACTGAGATAGCTAAAACTTGCAAACTATGCGTTACCAAAGTGACGAACATAGGGGCTGGATAAAAGAAAAAATCCCCTAAAAAAGAACCAAGACTTGCAACAATCATCGCTTCCACCAGAGGAAATAAAAGGCCTACTAGAAAAATAATAATACCATTGAAATATAAATGCCCCCCAGGTACAGGAATCGACAAGAAACTAGCACTTAAAATAATAGTTACCGTCATAAAAAGCGCTGAAATCGTTAAGCGTCTTGTTGACATATGTTACCCCCTATCAACTTTTATGTTTATAGATAGTTATATCAAGATTTTTCTGAAAATGTCAAAATTTTTTTAAAACTCTTCTGGTCTATTAAGTTAATTTTTAGTATAATAAGGAAAAAACAATAGAGGAAAATTATGTCAAATCCTACATTCGGACACAAAGAAGACAACGTCCACTATCAAAATCGCTATGGAGTCTACGCAGTTATTCCAAATGAAGAGCAAGATAAAATCATTTTAGTCCAAGCGCCAAATGGTGCTTGGTTCCTACCGGGTGGCGAAATTGAAGGCGACGAGGATTACTATCAAGCTCTAGATCGCGAACTTATTGAAGAACTAGGTTTTAAAGCTAAAGTTGGAGATTACTTTGGTCAAGCCGATGAATATTTCTACTCCAGCCATCGTGATACACATTTTTACAATCCTGCCTACATCTATGAGGTCACTTGTTTCGACATTTTAGGAAATCCTTTAGAAGATTTTAACAATTTAGCTTGGTTCTCCATCCCAGAAGCTAAAGAAAAATTAAAACGTGGTAGCCATCGCTGGGGAATCGAAATGTGGCAAAAAAAATACCATAAATAATATTTTTACACAAATACGTGTTATAATAGAAGCATAGAAAGTTTTATAGGAGGATGCATATGAGACTTATCAACGTTACAAGTAGTCACCCTACGCTCGTTAAAAATCAACTCCGAAATACTGATGCAAGCCTAGTCGAAGTCTACTCCGCAGGTAATACTGACGTCATCTTTTCACAGGCACCAAAACATTATGAAATTCTTATTTCAAATAAATACCGTGCTATTAAAGATTCTGAATTAGAAGCGATTCGGGAATTCTTCCTAAAACGTAAAATAGATAAAACTATTATCCTAAAAGAACAGTTAAAAACCTCACACACTGAAAATCTTATCAACATCTCTATCCCAACAACTATTTAACAAGCCACTATGGCTTGTTTTTGTTTT
>NZ_JBLOJT010000028.1:0-17969 GCF_047785745.1 Streptococcus pluranimalium
ACCAAGCTCAACATGAACTTGGTTTAAGCGTCTGATTAGAACTGCTTTGGCACTGCTGCTAATAAGTCAGCCATTTTAGAAGCATCTGATCCTCCAGCCATGGCCATGTCTGGTTTACCACCACCACGACCTGCTACGATAGGAGCAAGGGCTTTAATTGTATTTCCGGCATGGATGTCTTTTGATTTGCTTGCTACAAGAACATTGACCTTCTCTCCAATACTTGCCACAAGAACAAGGACATCAGAGTAGTCTTTTTGTTTCCAGTTATCAGCAAATGTACGAAGGGCACCTGCGTCTGCCACTTCAACTTGAGTAGCAATGTAGCGCACACCTGAGCTTTCTTTGACATCTTTAAAGACATCACCTGCCTGAGCTGCTGCTGCTTTTTCTTTAAGCTCAGCATTTTCTTTTTGAAGCTCACGAACTTGTTCGTTGAGGCTATTCACTTTATTTGGTACTTGATCCATTTGAGGTACTTTAAGTGTCTGAGCAACAGCTTTTAAAGCATCTTCGCGGTCACGGAAGGCTTGAAAAGCTTCTTTACCAGTCACTGCCGAGATACGACGAGTACCTGATCCGATACCTTCTTCTTTAACGATCTTGAAGAGACCAATCTCAGAAGTATTTGACACGTGTGTACCACCACAAAGTTCGACAGAATAGTCACCAATGGTAACGACACGAACAACTTTACCGTATTTTTCACCAAAGAGGGCCATAGCTCCCATCTCTTTAGCCGTATCCACATCAGTTTCAACAGTTTGAACAGCAATCGCATTCCAGATTTGCTCGTTGACCTCTGTTTCAAGCTGACGAAGTTGATCTGATGTAACAGCTTCAAAGTGAGTAAAGTCAAAACGTAGGAAGCCTTCTTCATTCAAAGAACCAGCCTGAGTCGCATGTTCACCGATAACATTATGAAGAGCTGCATGAAGCAAGTGAGTCGCTGTGTGATTTTTCTCAACTGATAAGCGACGGTCTTTGTCAATTTCAAGTGAGTAGTTTGTGCCAGTTGCAAGGCTTGTAAGGACTTCAACAGTATGAAGCGCTTGACCATTTGGTGCTTTTTGAACATCAGTCACTTTGGCAACGATATTGCCTTTGTCATTTTTGATGACACCATGGTCAGCAACCTGTCCCCCCATTTCAGCATAGAAAGGAGTCTTGTCAAATACCAGAAGGGCTTGGCCTTCAGAAACGACTTCTGAACGCTCATTGTCCACAACAATAACTGACAGTTTTGATTCTAAGCTATCCACATAGTAAACAAATTCAGAAGGTTCGGTGATACCAGCAAGAGTTTCGTTTTGCATACCCATTGAACCACCTTTGACAACCGCCGCACGCGCACGGTCTTGCTGTTCTTTCATGGCAGCTTTGAAGCCAGCGTGGTCAATTTTGTAGCCAGCGTCTTCAGCTAACTCTTCTGTTAATTCTACTGGGAATCCATAAGTATCATAGAGTTTGAAGATGTCTTTGCCGTCAAGGGTATCCTTACCAGCGGCTTTAAGATTAGCCAAAAGATCTTCCAAGTGACCTGTACCAGCATCGATGGTACGTGCAAAAGTTTCTTCTTCACGTTTAACGATTTTTTCGATAAAGTCTCGTTTTTCAAGAACTTCAGGATAATAGCTTTCCATGATGTGACCAACTGTTGGAACAAGTTTGTAAAGGAAAGCATCAGTGATACCAAGACGACGACCATGCATAACAGCACGACGAAGCAAACGACGAAGGACATAACCACGACCTTCATTTCCAGGAAGAGCACCATCTCCGATAGCAAAGGAAAGGGCACGAATGTGGTCTGCGATAACTTTAAAGCTCATGTTATCGCCATCTGGATCGTAAGTTTTTCCAGATAGTTTTTCCACTTCATTGATAATTGGCATGAAGAGGTCTGTTTCAAAGTTAGTTTTAGCCCCTTGGAAAATTGCCGCTAAGCGCTCTAAACCAGCCCCCGTATCAATATTTTTATTTGGTAATTCTTTGTACTCAGAACGTGGCACTTCTGGATCCGCATTAAATTGAGACAAGACGATATTCCAGATTTCGATATAACGGTCATTTTCCAAATCTTCTTCAAGAAGACGGATCCCAATATTTTCAGGATCAAAATCTTCCCCTCGGTCAAAGAAAATTTCAGTATCTGGTCCAGATGGTCCAGCACCGATTTCCCAGAAGTTTTCCTCCAATGGGATAAGGTGTTCTGGTTCTACTCCTAAAGCAATCCAACGGTTGTATGAATCCTTATCTTCAGGATAGTAGGTCATATAAAGTTTTTCTTTTGGAAAAGCAAACCATTCTGGGCTTGTTAAGAGTTCAAAGCCCCATTCAATCGCTTCATCACGGAAATAATCACCAATTGAAAAGTTTCCAAGCATTTCAAACATTGTATGGTGACGAGCGGTTTTACCAACATTTTCAATATCGTTGGTACGAATCGATTTTTGAGCATTGGTAATGCGGGGATTTTCTGGAATAACAGAACCATCAAAGTATTTTTTAAGGGTTGCAACACCAGAGTTAATCCAAAGTAGGGTCGGATCATTTACTGGAACCAAGTTAGCTGATGGTTCCACGGAGTGACCTTTTGATTTCCAAAAATCAAGCCACATTTGGCGAATTTGAGCTGACGATAATGCTTTCATTATTTCTCCTTTTTGAGTTAGTTAAGGGTTGATATCGATAAGGTAATATTCATGCCTAAACATTTAGATTGAATTAGCTGATCTTTGTGCAGCTTTTTGTTCTTTGACATAATCGATGGCAATCACTAAAGAAATGACTAAATCACTATAGTTTTCATCGTAAACGTCCACAGTATAAGTAGAAGTAAGATGCCTTAAATTTTGGCTAATAGTAGCAAGCTCATGGCCACCTTTTTGTAAGCTAAAATTCAAGTCCCAGAGATTGCCTTTAACAGTCATGTCCAAATCTTGGACGTGATAACGGGATTTAAAGAAAGTCAAGCCTTTCTTAATGGTAAAGCTAGTCCCGTCTGCTAGAATAATATCAAATTGGGGTAAAAAACTAATCGGTTTCTTTTCAATTCGACTGACTTTTCGGCCCTGCATATCTGATATGGTAAACGTTTTGGGAATTTTTAGAAAGGAACCTTCAACTTGATAACTTGCTATACCTAGGTCATCAGAGATCGTAAAATGACCTCCTAAGGATAGGAATTTTTGTTTCACTTGAAAGATCTTCATAGGATTTCCCCCTAAACATAAGACAAGTCCACCAAACGAAGGGCGAAAAACCGCGGTACCACCTTCATTCAATGAACTTGTCATTCTCTTTGATATGTCAAATTGTTCTAGAGTAAGTAGCAAACTTTTCAAACTTCACTGATTCACAGCAACCATCAGCTTTCTGAAGAAGTTTTTAAAAAGTTATTCTTACAAGCATTATTATACTGATTTCTGAGGCTAAGGTCAAGAATCCTACTTATCAGAGCTTGAGCTACTTGACTCTGTTGTATTATAGTTGGAAAGAATATTACTAAAGCTTTGATCTTTAATTTTAACATTAGCTTTTTCAAGAGCAGCTGCGATAACCTTGTTTTGGAAACTTGAATCAGCTTTTTTCTCATTAAGAATCGTTTCGGTTAAACGTTTTTTATAGGTTTTCCAATCTGGATTCTTAGCTTCTTTTTTCGTTGTTTTAACGATGTAGTATGTTGGCTGATAAGTTGTTATATCAGTTGATTGAACGACTTCTGATATCTCACCTTCTTTAAGCTTGAAAGCAGCGTCTCTAACTTCCGTTGGTAAGGTGTTATCAGATGAGTCAAATTTATAGTCAACCGTTTCTTCAGTTGAGTTTTCCTTAGCAATCTTTGCAAAATCAGCGCCCTCAGCTTTTACTTGTTCAAGAGTTGATTTTGCTTTTTCTTCATCATCTAATTTTATCACTTGAGCGCTGATCTCAGGTGTATAGGTTTCATAAGCTTTTTGTAAACTCTCATCAGTCACTTCTTTTTTAGCTGCCTGTTCCACAGCGTATTCAATTAATTTTTCCACACGAATTTGCTGCTTATAGGTTTCTTCAGTCATACCAGCGGATGTTAAAGCGGCAGAAAAATTAGATCCGTAAGCATCAACTTGCTCATTATAAGCTGTCGTTACTTCCTTATCACTAACCTTATCGCCAAATTGATCTTCAAAAACACGATCTAAAACAAGGGTTAGCATAGCTTGTTGCCCAGCAGTTGTATCCTTTGCCTGTTTATAAAAATCAGAAACTGTAATAGCATCACCCTTCATGGTAACAAGTTTATCCTTAGGACTAGCTTCTTGTGAACAGGCTGCTAAAGTCAAGATAGACATCAAGGTAATAACACCTGTGTAAAGTTTTGTTTGTTTTTTCATTTTAAATAGAACTCCTTTAAAAGAGAGCTAATCTCATTTGGATTACTCTCATTAACAGTTTACATTATAGCATAAGTTATCTTAATTGTGACTTAATCTGCAAGAATGACTTCATCATCATTTTTTCTAAGCATCAAAAGACCATCACTCATAGGAATCAAGCTAGCTGTTAGCCCCGGATGTCTGAGTGTCTTATCAAATAAACGGTGTAGCCCACGGTAAATTGTTCTTTGACCACGACGAACATCGTCTATTGGCTTTGCAATGTCCCCTCCTTGGAAAATATCATCAAAGACAATAATGCCACCTTTTTTAACATGCTTGAGAATCTCCGGCAAGAAAACAATATACTTAGATTTCGCTGAATCCATAAAGACAAAATCATAGTCTTGATCTAAATCATTGATAACATCAACCGCATCACCCTCCAAAAGAGTAATTTGCTTACGACTATCGTATTTATCAAAGTTTTCCTTGGCTAGGCTAATCATCTCGGGATTACGATCAATGGTTGTGATGTGTGCTTTTGGTGCAAATTCTGCCATTAAAAGTGCTGAAAAACCAATTGCTGTACCAACCTCCAAGATATTCTTCGGCTCCAAAGACTGCATTAGCAAACGGAAATATGCAACGACTTCGTGCTGAATAATTGGGATATTATGCTCATGGGCAAAAGCTTCGATTTCTGCTAAATGACCTTGGTTTTCTAATAAGTGACTTCGCATATAATCGACAACCTCTTCTTTGACAACAGGACGTCTCATATTGTGATTTGCATTTTGTGAATAACTTTCTACCATAGGCTTAGTATATTTTATGCCTAGGTAAATGTCAAGAAAGCTGATATATCAATTATGTCAGTCAGAATCTACTAAGTTTAATCAACTAGAAACAAAAATGCCGAAGCACAATATATTATGCCTTCTATAAAAAATACACAACATATTGATTTTTATTGTAGAATCTTTTATAAGGGCACGTCTAATAACTACTTGAAGTTTTTAAAGGTGCCCTTAACTTAATGACATTGATTTCCATCTTGCTTTTCTTCTAATAGTAAATCTTGAAAGGCTCTAAAAGCAGTCTCACCCTGCAATGAAATCGTCCGTATTTCCATAATCATTCTCCTGATTCAAAAAATAAATCAATCTGTGGGTATTAAAGAAGAGGTAGGACAAAAGCCACCCTCTTCAATTTCTTATCTGACATTTATAGCGATATAGTCAGACTCCATCTAGCATGGTTTTGATAACGCCTAAAGAAAAGAGGATAAGTGGAAACACCGAGCATTTTTCAACTTTTTCATGCTAGAGTTACTCTTATTCCCTAAAAAATCGGTCTATCTTAATGGCTGAATCCTGCTGAACTCTCATGTCAATCGTTTCTTGATGCTCATCTTCTGACTCTAGAACCAAGAACATACGATGAACATCTGAGCTAGGAGTACTTCCTTGCCTGCGTTTTTCTAACCAATCCCCAATAATAGCACCTTTTAAGCGATCTTTCCCCAAGATAGCGTAAGCCCCTGCACCAGCTACTGCACCTTTCGACACACCTGGACCAGAATATGGTAAGGGGGGATTAAAAGTCAATTGAGCAACCGTTAACTTCTCCTTGGGATGACCTTTGACGTAAAAATGACCTTTTTTCTTTTTTAAAATCGTCATGGGCTTCTCTACTTTTTTTAAAACAAGAGATTGGTCTTTTAAGAGACTCCCAAGTATCGAACTTACCACGACCATCAGTCCTCCTTTATCTTGACCTTTAGGTTAACTTAGTTTTGTGACTAACTTTTCTAATTCTTCTAAACGTTCTTCAAAGACTTTAAAAGCTCCTTCGAGATAGTCTACACTAGTCATGTCAACACCTGCTTTGGCAATAACATTAAGAGGATAGTCCGAATTACCAGCTTTGAGATAGTCTAAGTAGTTATCACGATCTTTGTCTGTTCCATGAACAATACGATCTGCTAGATAAGAAGCAGCCGCAAACCCTGTCGCGTATTGATAAACGTAGAAATTATAGTAGAAATGTGGGATACGAGCCCATTCAAACTGAATCTCATGGTTGTCCTCAGCTGATAATCCATAATACTTCTCATTCAAATCAGCATAAGTCTTATTGAGGAAGTCGCTAGTCAAGACTTGCCCTTCTTGATCAGCTTGGTGGATAGCTAGTTCAAACTCAGCGAATTGTGTTTGACGGAAGATTGTTCCTTTAAAACCATCCAAATAATGATTAAGGATAGCAAAACGTTCTTTATCATCAGTCACTTCTTCTAAGAGGGTTTCGGTCAAAATATTTTCATTGGTCGTTGAGGCAATTTCAGCTAAGAAAATGCTATAATCCCCATAAACATAAGGCTGATTCTCACGTGTAAAGGTCGAATGCAGACTATGGCCTGTTTCATGAATAAGCGTATAAAGATTGTCTAAAGTATCTTGCCAGTTGAGCAACATAAAGGCATTGGTATCGTAAGAACCGCCTGAATAGGCACCCGAACGTTTCCCTTTATTAACATGTACATCAATCCAACGCTCTGAGAAAGCACGGTCAACGCGGTCGCTATAATCTTTACCAAATACCGTTAACACTTGACGGGACTTTTCAAGAGCTTCTGGATAAGTAATCGCCATATCATGCTCTGACAGTGGCGTATAGACATCGTACATTTTTAGGTCATCCATTCCTAATAGCTCCTGACGCAGTTTCATATAGCGATGAAGAAGCGGTAAATGCTTATTGACAACAGCTAACAAAGTGTCATAGGCAGACTCAGGAATAAAGTTTGCTGAAAGAGCCGCTTGGCGAGCAGACTCATAGCCACGCACTTTAGCCTTGTAATTATGCACCTTAACGTTGGTTTGAAGGGTTTTAGCATAAGTATGCTGAAACTGCTCATAAACACCATAATAGGCTTCATAGGCACCCTTACGAACGTCACGATTTTTAGATTCCATAAGGCTGATAAAGTTACCGTGGGTTAATTCGACCAATTCTCCCTCATCATTGGTTACCCAAGGATAGGTGACATCAGCATTATCAAAAATAGAGAAGGTTTCAGCTGCTGAACCAAAAATTTCAGAAGCACCAGCTAACAACTCTTCTACTTCCTGCGATAGGACATGGTCTTTAGCTGCCAACAATTTTTCAAAATAATGGCCATAAGCAAGAAGGCCTGGCTCTTCACCTTTATAGTTTTCCAACTGTTCTTTAGTGATAGCCAAAAATTCTGGCTCATAAAAAGCAAAGGTCTGACTATAAAGAGATGATAAGGCCGTCGCCTTGGCTTCCATCTCTTGATAAACTGCGATTGTCGTATCTTGGTCATTTTTCATGGAAGCATAGACGTATAATGTCTCTAAACGACGCATCAAAGCTAAAGAATTTTCTGTAATATCTAATAAGCTTTTGGCTGAATCCAAAAGGTGCCCCGCATCATTTTGAGAAGCTTTCAAATCGTTTTCTAAGGCTTGACGTTCCACTTCCCAAGCTTGATCTGTCTCAAAAATAGTGCTTAAATCCCAAGTTTCTTCTTCCTTCAGATGGCTACGGTTATCTGTCATGTCAATCTCCTTGTTCGTTTTTCTACCATTTTATCATAAAAGATTGGCGAATATAGGGTCTGAACCGTTTTCACGCCTTGATTTTTATAATAAAACTCAAATGTCTTATAATAGCCTTCAAGCTCTTTCGGATTAGGATAATTCTGACAGTTGACACGTGCTGGCTTGATTTGTGGAAAAAAATAGTCCATTTCTTGTGTTAACAAGTTATCACCACGCTGATAAGCTTGTTCCTGCTCTTTTAACCACCTAGGATTTTTATAAAAAAGTTGTTTTTGGACGAAGTTTTGAGGATCTGGCATGCAAGAACAAGACAAACGTTGTAGTTTCATTTTTTGAAAAGGAAAGCATAATAATGTCATGATATCATTTGAAAAAGAGCATGATTTCGTTAAATAAACCAGTTCACCGTTTAATTTTTCATGAATTAAATAATGTAATCGTAATTCTGCTTTAGCATTATCCAATTCCCAGAAATAAAAACCCAGTCGCTCATTATAAGAAAGAACCTCTCTCTGAAAGGCAGATAAACGCTTTTTCAACCATAACTTCTCTCCAAATAACCATATCGGATAAAGTCCTTGTTTGTGATAGAAAGCCGTTCTCTCTTTCAGTTTTTGAGCACTAATGGGAGAACACTGCACTTCCAATACTAATTTGGGCCTTATAAAAATATCTGCTATCTGTTGATAGTTAGCAAAGTATTTTTCAATTTCAACAAGATGATAACGAGACAAAGATCCAAAAAGTTTAGCTTTCAAGGATAAATGTTCAGCTGATTCATTCTCCAAACTAAATCGACAAGCTTTTGTTGAAAGATGAGCAAAATGCCAAATTTTAACCGCTCCTTTTTTAAGACGGACCGGTCCCAAACAAGCAGGACAAAAGTGTTTTTTCTCAGTCAAAACAGCATCAAATGCCCTGACCAACTGACCACTAGATGTTTTTGCAATTAACATAAACTCCCCCCTACTATCTGTCTATTCGAAAAAAGCATTGCCAAAATGACAATGACTTTCTTATATTTTCGAGAAAAGTTCAACAAGCTCCTTTTTATCCAACGGTCTATAATGTCCTACAGGTAAGTCTCCTAAGTCAAAGTCACCAAAAGCAATTCGTTTCAGATAGACAACTTTAAGCCCATAAACTAGAAACATCTTCTTAACCTGATGAAATTTCCCTTCTCTGATCCTTAATTTAGCCTTACTTAAGGTCGGACTTGCCTCTAAAATGTCTAAATCCGCTGGTTGACATTTTGTCCCATCTAAAAAAGTGACACCTGCTTTAAAGAATTCTGGCGCATCAGTATCTAAAAATCCATTCACCTCAACGAAGTATGTCTTGGTCACATGATGTTTTGGATGCAACAGCCGAAAACCAAGAGGGCCATTGTTGGTAAGCAAAACCAACCCTTCGGTATCACGATCCAAGCGTCCCACAGGATACAGACCTTTCTTTCGATCTTTAGGAGCAATCAAATCAAGTACCGTCTGATGATTCAGATCCCTGTTAGCCGTTACGACACCTGCTGGTTTATGCAAAAGATAATAGACCAAGGAATCATCCTCAACTCTTTTTCCCGAAACCCTAATATCTTGAACCCTAGCATCAACGATTTGGTTAGTCTCTATCATCTTGATACCATCAATACTAACTTGCCGGCTTTTTAATAATTTTTTGATCTGATTACGTGAACCAAATCCTTTTTGGCTTAATAATGTATCTAAACGCATAAGCATAGTTTACCATAGTTTTTGATATTCAAAGGCTTTCATTAGCCATCTCTAGCTTTTAATGATATACTACTAACTAGTAACACAAAAAAGGAGAATACTCATGGGACTTTTAGTAGACGGTCGATGGCAAGATAAATGGTACGATACCAAATCAACGGGCGGTAAATTCGTCCGCTCTCAAGCTCAATTCCGAAACTGGGTAACCGCTGATGGCTGTGCAGGACCAACAGGTAAAAAAGGCTTCAAAGCTGAATCTGGTCGCTACCACCTCTATATCTCGTTAGCCTGTCCTTGGGCTAGCAGAACGCTTATCATGCGCAAACTCAAAGGTTTAGAAGAACACATTAGCCTTTCCATCGTCAATCCTTACATGCTTAAATATGGCTGGACTTTTGACGATTACCCGGGTGTTATTTCTGATTCCCTCTTTAATAACCAGTACATGTATCAAGTCTATTTGAAAGCTGATCCCAACTATTCTGGCCGCGTAACAGTTCCAGTGCTTTGGGACAAACAGACTGAAACCATCGTCAGCAACGAATCTTCTGACATCATCCGCATGTTCAATACCGCTTTTAATGGTATGACTGGTAATACCGATGATTATTATCCCAAAGAGCTTCGCCCTGAGATCGATGCCATCAATGACTTGGTCTACGATAAGGTCAATAATGGGGTTTATAAGACTGGTTTTGCTACGGAACAAGCCGTCTATGAAAAAGAGTTACAAAACCTCTTTTCTGGACTCGATCAGTTAGAAAACCGTCTAGCTTCTCAAGACTGGTTGGTTGGCGACCGCCTAACAGAAGCAGATATCAGACTCTTTACAACCTTGGTTCGATTTGATCCTGTCTACTTTGGTCATTTCAAATGCAATCTCAAACGTCTAGTAGATTATCCAAATCTATGGGAATATACCAAACGTATCTACAACTTTCCAGGAATTGCTGACACCGTTGATTTCGACCACATCAAAACGCATTATTATGGCAGCCACAAGACCATCAATCCTAACGGTATTATCCCTACCGGTCCAGAGATTGACTGGACACTTTAAAATATGACAAATCCCAGCCTGTTCATTGAGACTGGGATTTTTTTGATTAGGCTAATTTGCTTGCTGCTGCTTCATCGACAATGACAATAACATCATTATGATTTTGCAAAACACTACCTGGCAAATCTTCAGTAACTGGTCCTTCTACCATTCCTTTAATAGCGTCAGCTTTTTCTGCACCAAAAGCCAATAAAACAATGGTTTTTGAGGACATAATAGAAGCAATCCCCATAGACATAGCCTGTTTTGGGACTTGGTCAATACTGTCAAAGAAACGACTGTTAGCTTCAATAGTTGAAGGTGCTAAATCGACGATGTGAGTCGTCTCATCAAACGGTGTTCCTGGTTCGTTAAAACCAATATGACCATTACGACCAATTCCTAAAATTTGGAAATCGATAGGATTTTCGGTAATAATACGATCATAATCTTTAGCTGCAGCTTCTAAATCCATAGCTTTACCATCGGGCAGATAAGACATTTTGAACGGTTTAGTCTCACAGAGGTGCTTCTTCATAAAATAAGCATAAGACTGGTCATTAGCTTCATCTAATCCCACATACTCGTCAAGATTAATGCTAGTCATTTGCGAAAAATCCAAATCAGATTGACGAATTTCCTCATAAAACGTTTCTGGGCTTGATCCTGTTGCTAAGCCAAGGGTTTGGATACCTTGAGCCATTTTCTCTTTTAATAATGTAAAAGCAATTTTACCACCTTCTTGAGCATTTTTGACGGTAATGACTTTCATCTCTTTCCTCCTTATAATTGGTCTATATCAATTTATACTTCTAGTATATGGTATAGACCAATTTTTGTCAAGTGAAGAATTTCAACCCTATGACTAAACAAATAAGGTAAGTAGTGTTACAATAAGAATGCTGTTTTAAGACAAGACTATAAAATAATTAAGGAGACTTATGAATACTAAGGATTTTGATTTTGATTTGCCAGAAGAGTTAATCGCACAGACCCCTCTCGAAAAACGTGATAGTTCTAAACTTCTGGTTTTAGATCCCGTAACAAAGGAAATGACCGACACACACTTCGACCACATCATTGACCAGCTTAATCCTGGAGATGCCTTGGTCATGAATAACACGCGCGTTCTTCCAGCTCGACTTTATGGCGAAAAACCAGATACTCATGGTCATGTTGAATGTCTACTCCTAAAAAATACTTCTGGAGATGACTGGGAAGTACTAGCTAAGCCTGCCAAACGTCTTAAGGTTGGTTCAACTGTTTCTTTTGGCGATGGACGCCTCATGGCAGAAGTGATTGAAGAACTTGAGCATGGTGGCCGCATTGTTCGCTTTTCTTATGATGGAATTTTCCTAGAAGTGCTAGAAAGTTTAGGAGAAATGCCGCTTCCTCCTTACATTCATGAAAAATTAGATGATCGCGATCGCTACCAAACCGTTTATGCTAAAGAAAATGGCTCTGCTGCCGCACCTACTGCTGGTCTTCATTTCACACCGGAGCTCCTAGAAAAAATCGAAGCCAAAGGTGTTAAGTTAGTCTATTTGACTCTCCATGTTGGCCTTGGAACCTTTCGTCCTGTATCAGTCGATAATGTCGATGAACACGAGATGCATTCGGAATTTTACCAACTCAGCCAAGAAGCTGCCCACACACTTAATCAGGTCAAACTTGAAGGTGGTCGAATTGTTGCCGTTGGGACAACCTCCATCCGTACCTTAGAGACCATTGGGAACAAATTCAACGGCAAGTTAAAAGCTGACTCTGGCTGGACTAATATCTTCATCAAACCTGGGTATCACTTTACTGTCGTGGATGCCTTCTCGACCAATTTCCACTTGCCAAAATCTACTCTAGTCATGCTGGTAGCAGCCTTTGCTGGTCGGGACTTTATACTCGACGCCTATAAGCATGCTGTTGAGAATAAATACCGTTTCTTTAGCTTTGGAGATGCCATGTTCCTCAAACGTTCTTATAAAGAAGACTAATGTAACCATCTAAAAAACGAAGTTGGATAATCCAACTTCGTTTTTTAGTTTTATCTATGTATTGTCTTGCAAACCATTCATATTAACACGATGCCACTGGTTTATCACATAGGCAACTTGTGTTAACTGATTATAACCATATGGATTTATCTCTTCTGAATTTTCATCAGACCCTCCAAGATAACGGGTATAAAGAGCAACCATATAGGGATTCTCCTCCATCACAATAGCATCAATATTCAAGGCTTCACGAACATAGCCAGGCTTCTGATAGACTTGAACATCAGGCGATAGATAGGTTTCATAGTATTGTCCAGGAAATGACTGGTCAATATAGTAAAGAATATCTTTATATTTCTTTTGATGATGCCATAGGTAATCTAAGACTTGGATATAATAATCAGTTGTTGTCTTGTTACCTTCGCGTCTAATCGTCTTTATGTTGGCTTTTGATTCACCATAGCGCCCCAATTTCTTATAAGCCTTGATCATCCCTCCAAGTCGTTCTGCTAGAGCATAAGCTGGGGTATTTTCAGAATAGACAAGTGAGTACTCCTGCATTTCAGGAATTGACATAGCCCCATTAAATGCAGCGACGTAAGAATCGTGTTCTGGCTTATACTCATAGGTTGTATCTGTAATATCAAACCGCTCTGTCATGGACAACTCATCTTTGGCAACTTTATCAACAACTAACATATTTAGTGGTAATTTATAAGTTGAACCAGCTGTCATTGACTGTGTATCATTTAGAGCATATGTTTTACCAGTTGTTAAATCCTTATAAGAAAAAGCAATATTAGTATGATCTATGCCTTGAAAATCCATGTAAGCTATGACTACTTCTGGAAGAGTCATATGGGCGTAATCAAAGGTTAGACCGTAGGTAGCCATGATACCAGAATCAGCTAATTGTGCGATATCTTTTTTCTCTTGACTTTTTTCAGGAAAATCCTGCTTTTTTGTCTTCGATAGTTTACTAGATGTTTTTCTATGTCGACTACTTGAGGGCGTTTTAGCATGTTGCTCTGTTTTACTTTTCTCAGTAAAAAGAGGCTTAATATAGTCTTCAAAGCCAACAATCAATAACAAGACAAAGCTCACTAAGATAGCACCTAATAACATTTGATTAATACGTTTTAAATTCACAATTGTTCCCCTAACCTCTAATTATTATAAAGGAAAATTAACATTTTTCAATTGTTTCGAGGAAATTTTTACCAATTTTTCAGTTTTTCCATAAGAAGTTTAAGAGACAGTAAAAATCGAGATTAGGTTCTTTTTTATTGAAAGTAGCCTTAAGTTTACTATCTTATGGTAATCGTTCTTAACAAAAGAAATAAAAGTATTTTCAGATTTTGAAATCCAATAAGTATGAAGTGTTTTGATAATACTCAATGAAAATCTAAATCTGAAACCATTTAAGTACAAGGTGTAAATCTGGACGATTTACTAGGATAAGGAGACTCGAACCATAATTCTATATTCAGATTTTAAATTAAAATCAGTATAAATTTTCAAATGTCTATAGCCTTTCAGTTTTGAAGTAACACAAAAAAGAGCAGGTCTTCCTGCTCCTTGGCCTAGACTATTTAGCTGCTTTGTACAGTTCGTCAACTTTGTTCCAGTTGATGATTTCAAAGAAAGCTTTGATGTAGTTTGGACGTACATTGCGGTAGTTAAGGTAGTAAGCATGCTCCCAAACATCAAGTCCTAGGATTGGTTTTTTACCTTCCATAAGTGGGGTATCTTGGTTTGGTGTTGATGTTACTTCAAGTTTGCCGTCAGCATTAACCACTAACCAAGCCCAACCTGAACCAAAACGCGTTGTCGCTGCTGCAGTGAATTTTTCTTGGAAAGCGTCGAATGAACCAAACGCTTCATCAATCGCTACTTTCACATCTTCAGTGATTTCTGTTTTTTCTGGTGAAAGAAGCTCCCAGAAAAGGGCATGGTTAAGATGTCCACCACCATTGTTGATCAATGCTTGACGAATGTCTTCTGGAATACTGTTGACGTCTGACAAGAGCGCTTCGAGGTCTTCCCCAATTTCAGGATGTTTTTCCAAAGCAGCATTGGCGTTATTAACATATGTTGCATGGTGTTTGTCATGATGAAGTGTCATTGTCTCCGCATCAAAATGTGGCTCAAGTGCATTGTAAGCATATGGAAGTTCTGGTAATGTAATTGCCATGTTAGTAACCTCTTTCATTTATTTGATACTCTTATTCTATCGCTTTTTGAGAATGCTTTCAAGCAGTTTGTTTAGGCATTCTAGCAACTGTCCTATTTAGAAGTCTATATATTTATTTTTTGATCAGTCATGATTTTTAAGAGCGCTACTTCAAAAAGATACTCTTTTTCAAATATTCCCTGTTTAATTTGATAATCGGTTTCGATAAGATGAATAAGTGCCTTCTGTAAAAAATGAAGACTGAGTGAACCAGAATCTCTCAGTGCAAATTTTACTTGATAGGGATTGACTTTTCGTCCCATCAAATCAGACAATTCTTGAACGATATCTTGCTCTGTTTTTCCTTGCTTGGCTAGTAAGTTAACCTGTAAGAACATTCGAAACTGACCTAGAATAACAGCGATGAGTTTGACATCATCCTCTCCCTGCAAGCGTAAATCACGGACCAATTCACGGACAGCATCAACTTGGCGATTTAAAATCAGTTTTGTTAAATCAAAAATGTTATCTTGAAGCGTTTTTGGAATAGCTTCTTGAATATCATCAACTATGATTAACCCTTGTTTTTTATAGGTTTCTAAAAAAGCCATATTTTTCAAGCTATCAGAAAAATCAAAATTAGATTTGACTAATAAGGCTTCTAGTGCTTCAGCTTCAAAATGAAGGGCATGATTTTTAGCATACTCTTGTAGATAAGTCCTAAGTTCATTTTCTTTCAGGGGATTAGCTTCAAAAATACGAACGTCTCTCTTTAATAACTTGACGAGTCGACTACGACCATCTAACTTTCCTGGGGCAAAAATAATGAGACGTGTTGTGTCAACAGGATTTTCCACATAAGCTTCAAACTGCTTAAGCTCCTTGTCTGAAAGGTAAGATTTTTTAGCCGTTGTCAGATCTAAAAATTGGTCCAAAATAACAACTTTTTCTTCCGCAAAAAAGGACAAGCTCTCCAAATCCATAGCAGCAGTGCTATAAGGAACATCACTTAAATCAAAATAAGCCATGTTTAAGTCTGCTGGGTCATAGCCGATTTGCCTGAGCAAAAGCTCCTTCAACTGGCTATACTGTCCTAAATCCTCACCTGTAACCACGCTAATTTGGGGCAATCCTTTTAAGCTTAATTTTTCAATTTCTTCCATTACAATCATGACATTATTATATCAAAAAGGCTAACATCTGACGACGATAGCCTTTTCATAGGTTTTAATTATTATCAAGCAGTTCGCTAGAACGTTTTGTTATCTCACCTGTTTCAGCATTAACAGTGTAACTATATTCACGTTTATTAGCGACATCATCAAATTCAATATCATATTTTGGGACACCATTTTCTGTATCATTTTCAACAAGCATATTTGTCACTTCTGATGCTCCTAGCCCTGCGTCTTCTAGTACTTTTGCTTTAGCTTCATCAACTGATAATTTGGCAGATGCCGAATGCGATATTGCCGATGATGATTCTTGTGATGACTCTTGAAGTATAGATGATAGTTCTGCATCACGCGTAACGATATCACCTGTTTTGCCATCGATAGTGTACTCGTACTCACCCTCTACAGTCATTAAATCAATTTCATAAACTGCCATTCCGTCATCAATGTCTTTTTCAATCTTAATCCTAGTAATTTCTTTTGAATTTAAATTAGCATCTCTTATTGCAATTGCTTTTGCTCTAGATTCTGAAATAGAGAATTGAGATTCGCTAAACAAGTGATAACCTCCTATTCCAATACCACCTAAAACTAGTAGTGCTGCAATTACAGTCATAATTTTTTTCATCAGTAATTCCTCTTTTCTTTATTTGATAATCTTAGTATAAGCTTATTTCATATAAAATGTTAGGAAATTTCGAGGCAAAAGTGTGGCAGAAATGTGGCAATTTAATATTGAGGTAATATTATGTTAAACTCAGTCACTTCTTGACTGGATGTAACTGTAATGGAGCCCCTATGTTGTTCAATGATTTCCTTGGTCATTGATAAGCCAATTCCAAAGTTTCCACCATCGCCTTTGTAAAATCTATCAAAAATATACTTTAATTCTTCAGTCTGAATAATAGGTCCATCATTACCAATAGTCAAAATGAGGTCATTGTCACTTTTGACATAAGATATGGTAATCTTTTGTTTGGCATAACGAAGTGCATTATTTATAATATTTGATATTGCCCGTTCAAATAAAGATTCATCAACTCTTATATCACAATAACTTTCCGAGAAATCCAATATAAGTTCTAAATTTCGAGATTTAATTTGTAGATCAAACTGCCATAACAGATCATAAAGGAAATCATTTAACGAAAGTTTTTCAATATGTAACTTATTTGGATCAGCTTCAATTTTCGACAAGATTAAAATATCATCAATCAATCGTGACATTTTTAAACTTTCTTGATAGATCATTTCAAAAGCTTTTTGAGAATCATTAATCAGTCCTGTCTTTAACCCTTCTGAATATCCTTGAATAGAAGTCAGAGGAGTTCGTAATTCGTGAGAAACATTTTGAAAAAATAATTTCTGACTTTCTTGGCTTAAACGAATAAGATCATCCATTTGAAAGGCAGATTTTCCAATACTTTGAAATTCTTGATAACGAAACAAAGGTAGAACTCTTCCCTTTCTTCTGACACCGATATCACCTAAGTAAGTGGTTAAGGAATCAATATCATCCGTTATTTGCCTTGCAATTGATTGAATAAATATAAAAAGAACCGTTCCTATCACAGCCAAGAGTATCATCAAAACGATATTCACACCTGTCAGCCAGTTATGGATAGGGGTAACATTGGCAAATGCAATCACATAATAAGTATTATCTACTGATAAATTCCCCTGTTTAATATGGTCATTCTTCAAAATACCAAAATATTTTTGCAGTCGAATGACATACCTCTCACCTTCAACACTAATTTGTGCTGAGCGCTTACTCAATCTACTCTCAGTACGCGATGACAATGAGATTCGATCATTATCATCATCTTGGAATGTCCAAAAATGCTGTCTCTGGGCAATATGATCCGTTAATGCTTCAAGCAAATCATCATCTTCTTGATGAGACAAATGATTCGATA
>NZ_JBLOJT010000029.1:0-17842 GCF_047785745.1 Streptococcus pluranimalium
AAAATTCCTTTTCTAATCTCAGATACAGATAAGTTTACTTTTGAGTTTTTAAATGAAGGCATCGACTTATTTCCACAAGGTATAACAGCTAATGAGAAGCATGATGATTGAGCCATAGCGGATGTATATTTGAAATCTATCTCTTTGATATAAAGCTATGGAATCAGGTACTTTAGGATAGAGAGCAAAGCCTCCAAACCAGAGTATCCGCCCCCATAAATACCACCTATCATCTTTACAAATAATACCAACAACTGTTAACAAAACGACTATAGCAAACAAACGATTAAATTGTTGCCAAAAAGTCCAATTTTTGATGGGTTGCATTATATCCTCCTATTTAGTCTTGGTAAATCTTGATTTGCGGCCATTTGCTCGACCAATTTTTCCTTGCCATGCGTTCATTATAAACAGCCATACGCTTATCTGAAGCCTTAAAATGCGGTGTTGGGTGAATCTCAAAACGACTAATAACATCTAAGCCATAAGGTGCAAAAAGCTCTAGCTCATCATCAATCAACCTCAAAGCTACTGCTGTTGCTGTTTCTGGGTATTTACTGATAGCATCTCTAGCTGATTCATAGCCTACTGTATCAGGATTATGAACATGCATAAAGACCTGATTTTTTAGCTCCCATGGATAATCAGGATGCGCCTCTTTTAAATGATTCTCTATAGTCTGTGTTTCTTGATAGGATACTGTTGAATCGTAAAACACCACATCCAAGTCAGTTTCAGTATCAAAAACAGGAAGACCAGATTGAACATTCCAGATATAGTTACGGACAGAACCTGCTGCCAGCCAACAATCCTTTAGCCCTAAATCAGCAATCACATTTAAAATCGTCATCATTTGCTGATCCTTTTGAATCAATACTAAAAATTCTTTTTCTGTCATAAATCCATTATAGCAAAAAGCTTCAGCATCCTGCCAAAGCTTTTCATATTCTTAATTTTCTTTCGTTAAAATTTCCAAGGTTTCAATCAAGTTGTCTTGGTGAACTTCAATACTATCACCAGTTGCTTTGATTTTAACTTCAACGATACCATCGGCTGCTTTTTTACCAACAGTCACACGGATTGGTAAACCAATCAAATCACTATCGGAAAATTTTGAACCAACGCGTTCGTTACGGTCATCTGTCAAGACTTCATAACCTTTAGCCATTAAAGTGTTTTCGATGCTTTGTGTCAAGTCGTTAGCAACTTCGTCCTTTGTATTTACCGTAATCAAGTGAACATCAAATGGTGCCAACTCTTTAGGGAAGTTGATTCCCCATGCAAAGCGGTAGTCTCCTTTTGGTGTCTTGTTAACAAAGAGACGAGCATGCTGTTCGATAACAGCTGACAAGATACGGCTAACACCAATACCATAACATCCCATAACAATCGGTACAGCACGGCCATTCTCATCAAGGATATTAGCCCCCATACTGTCAGAATAGCGAGTACCAAGTTTAAAGATATGCCCGATCTCGATACCACGCGCAAATTGAAGCGTCCCTTTACCATCTGGAGAGACTTCACCTTCTTTAACTTCACGAATATCAACATATTCAGCCTTAAAGTCGCGGCCTGCATTAACACCAGTCAAGTGGAAACCATCTTGGTTAGCGCCCACAACAACGTTAGCTGTATTTTTAACTTTACGGTCAGCAATGATACGCACAGTTTCGGGAAGGTTAACAGGCCCAAGCGAACCGAAGCTAGCACCAAAAACAGGACGGACATCTTCTTCACTAGCGGCTTCAAGGAAGTCAGCACCGAGATAGTTTTTCAACTTGACATCATTGACTTGGTCATTTCCAACAAGAAGGGCTACTACTAATTCACCATCAGCTTTGAAAACAAGCGTTTTAAGCGTATCTTCTTCAGGAACATCAAGGAAGTCAGCCACATCATCGATAGTCTTACAGTTTGGTGTTTCCACTTGAACAAGAGCTTCTTGTGAGACAACTTTTGAAGTCTCTTTGAATTCATTGGTTGCCATTTCAAGATTAGCTGCATAGGTTGATTCTGTTGAATAAGCAATAGTATCTTCACCAGAAACCAACCAAGAAGCTAATTCTTCCTTGATTTGTTCTAAGACATCTTCTGGGATGTCTTGGATTGATGGGATTGACTTATCCAAAACCAACCAGCGATCCAAGTCAGTACGGTCTGGAGTAACAGCCATGAACTCTTGAGAGTCCTTACCCCCCATAGCACCACCATCACCAATAATACCCTTAAAATCAAGACCTGAACGAGTGAAAATAGCCTCATAAGCTTGACGATAATCTTCATAGGTAACATCTAAATCATCATAATCTTTATGGAAACTATAAGCATCTTTCATGATAAATTCACGCGTACGAAGAAGGCCATTACGAGGGCGTTTTTCATCACGGTATTTAGATTGGATTTGGTAAAGATTAAACGGTAGTTGCTTGTAAGATTTGACTGAATCACGAACTAAATAAGTTAGTGTTTCTTCATGGGTTGGTCCCAAGATAAAGTCTGACTGATCACGGTTTTTCAGTTTGTAGAGGTCTTCCCCATAGGTATCATAACGACCTGACTCACGCCATAGATCATCTGTCAAAAGGGCTGGAGTCAACATTTCTACTGCACCGATTTTTTCAAATTCTTGACGCATGATGGTCTTGAATTTTTCAATAACACGGTTAGCTAGTGGTAGGTAGGCGTAAATCCCTGCTGAGACTTGACGAACGTAGCCAGCACGTACCATAAGGGCGTGACTGATGACTTGTGCATCGCTAGGCATCTCGCGTAGCGTAGGAATAAGCATATTAGATTGTTTCATAATTAAGATAAAAGCCCGTAAATACCTTACAAAAATTTCCGACACTGTGTTCCAATACACTTGGTCACCTAGATTTTTAGTCTGTATTTAGGGCGTGCTCACTTTTGGATTAAAAGGAACACATTTCCTTTCTGTTTAAGGTTAGTATAGTTTTATGAGTTAGAAGAAGGCTCGCATGATGTCATTCCATGTCACAGCAATCATCAAGACTACCATGATACCGACACCAGCTAGCGTAATATAGGTTTCAACTTCTTGACTAAGAGGTTTGCGTCGGATGGCTTCAATGATATTAATGAAAATTTTACCACCATCAAGTGCTGGGATAGGAATAAGATTAAAAATACCTAAGTTAATAGATAGCATCGCCATCAATGACAAAACGCTAATCAAACCATCTTTAGCAGCTTGATTAGACATTTGATACATGGCCACAGGACCTCCTAGTTGATTTAAACTAAAATTTGTTATCAAGTTTTTTAAGGCTCGTATGATAAGCGTAGCACCATCCCAAGAAGCTTCTAAGCCACCGATAACTTTATCCACAAAGCTGGTTTTCAATCCTCGCATGACACCAATAACATAATTACCATTGACTTTTTGCGGTTTAACAGTGATTTGGCGTTCCTGACCATTATCTTTAGAGACTAAGACTTGGATACTATCATCTTTCTTGAGATTACGAGTACTATCATCGAAAGCCTTGGTCAAATCTGACCAATTAGATACTTGACTTGAACCAATTTGTAGAATTCTGTCACCGTTTTGAACACCGGCAGCCTGCATGGCACCACCGTCTGACACTCTGATTTGGTTGGTATTAGAATCTGGGGCACCGCCTTGAACAAACATCATGACAATAAATACCAAAGCTCCTAGGATAAAATTATTCATCGGACCTGCAAAATTCGTCATCATACGTCCCCAAACGGTCGCATTTTGATATTGCACATCAAGTGGAGCAATACGAACTTCTGTACCATCTTCTTCGATAATGGTTGCATCATGATCAACAGAATAGGTTCTCGTCTCATCAAGAATCACTCCTGTAATTGTCAACTTATCTTCTAAATCATAAGCTGTTACATTCATAGGAAGACTTGTTTGATCTAGGTATTTCTGAGATAGGTTGATCCTTTTCACCAAGCCATCTTTGTTCAAGGTTAAGGTAACAGGTGTACCAGTTTTTATATTGGTAGTATCATCACCCCAACCAGCCATTCTGACATAGCCACCAAGCGGCAAGGCGCGAATGGTATAGGCAGTTCCATCCTTGCCTGTATGTGCAAAGATTTTAGGCCCCATACCAACTGCAAATTCGCGGACTAAAATCCCAGATTTTTTAGCAAAATAAAAATGACCAAACTCATGAACGACGACTAAGATTCCAAAAATAACAATAAAAGCTAATAATCCCTGCATAGACCTACTCCTCTTAGTTTAAAATAAACCAAACAAATGCATGATTGGAAAAACAAGAATCATACTATCGAAACGATCAAGGATACCACCATGTCCAGGAATAAGATTACCAGAATCTTTGACCGTAAAGCGTCGCTTAATAGCACTCTCCACTAAATCACCAAATTGAGCAAAGATACTAAAAAGAGCAACTAGTATAAGCATGATTAAAAAGTGATGAGGGGCATAGACATCTTTATCAAAAAGCATAAAGACTAGCGATACGACAACCGCTGACAAGATTCCCCCTAAACTGCCTTCAATGGTTTTATTGGGAGATACTTTGGGTAACAATTTTCGACGCCCCATCCGACGCCCTACAAAATAAGCTCCTGTATCCGTTGCCCAAACAATGAAAAGAGCCAGAAAAACTTTATCCAAACCAGCCATTCTTGCATTGACTAAATTTTGAAAACCAATACCCACGTACAAACTCGATAGTATTGGATAAGCTGCATCATCAAAAGCATAGGTATCACTAGAAATAACCGTTCCAGCTAAAATGAAAAACATGAAGAGACCAAATATTGTAAAACTCCCATCAACTGGTAAAAAAGTTAAGTAGTTTTGCAAAGGAACGACCAATGAAAAAGCTGCTAACATAGCAAAAACACCTTCAAATGAGAAAACTTCTAAACGACGCATCCGAAGTAATTCAGATACAGCTATCATTGCTAATACACCTATAAAAAGCTGAAAAGGTAGGTCACCTATCCACAAAAAGGGAAGAAATATTGCTAAAGTAATTGCTCCCCAAATCACACGTTGTTGCATTAAAAATTCCTTTCTGGATTATAAACCACCGAATCGACGATGTCGATGATTATAGTCTGCAATAGCCTCTTTAAGGGCTTGACCATCAAAATCTGGCCATAAACGGTCAGTAAAGTAAAACTCACTGTATGCAATTTGCCAAGGAAGAAAGTTACTGGTACGCAACTCACCGCTTGTTCGAATAACGAGATCAGGATCACGATAAAGATAAGGCAAACGGCTCGTCATCAAACGACCTGATATGAGATCCTCTGTGATGTCTCCTGGATTTAAGCGAGCATCTAAGACGTCTTGCGCTAACTCACGAACGGTTTCAACAATCTCTGATCGACCACCATAATTAAGTGCAAAGTTAAGAACCAAGCCTGAATTATGTCGTGTCTTTTCTAAAGCATTGTCAAGAGCCGCCAAAGTATCTTTTGGTAAACGATGACGGTCACCAATCATTTGGATGCGGACATTATTTTTATCTAGTTCTGGAACGTACTTGTCAAAAAATTCGACAGGAAGCTTCATGATAAAAGCAACCTCATCTTCTGGACGAGACCAATTTTCTGTTGAAAAAGCATAAACAGTTAGAACTTTTACACCTAGTTTAGAAGCAGCGATGGTAACTTTTTGAAGAGCATCCATGCCTGCTTTATGCCCCATAATCCTTGGTTGGAGACGTTTTTTAGCCCAACGGCCATTACCATCCATAATGATTCCAATATGTTTAGGAATATTATCAAGAATCATTTCTTTATTTTTTCGTTTTAATCCAAACATGTATCTTCCTTTATCAAAGCATAATCATCTTATTTTACCATATTTTAAAGGTTTTTAACCATGATTTGTGCTAAGTTCAGTTCTGAATCATTATTTTTTAATTTTCTGTTAAAAAAGTATCTTTTGTCAGTTAAAAAAGAGCCCTAGGACTCTCTTTTAACTTGGTTCAATTACTGAATCTTCTGAGATATCAGCTTGCACAGCACCTTCGTCGACAAGCCCGATTTCACCTGGGATGTCTCCAACTTTTGTCACGACACGCTTGATAGCTGATAATTCAAATGTTAAGTAGACACCATCAATATCAAGTACAATTTTTTGTTCTGCTTGATTAACTTCATCAACAACTCCATACAGACCACCTATCGTCACAACTTCATCACCTTGAGTGAGAGCGTTAATTTGATCTTGTCGTTGCTTAGCAGCTTTTTTCTGTTGACGTGTTGTAAAATACATCATCCCCGCCATAACGAGGACCATAATTAATATTGTTGGCATTTTTATTCCTCCAAAGATATATTAACTATCATTATAGTAAAAAAAGAGCCAACAAACAAGGTCAGCTCTGCTATTTCCTGTAAAATCAGCCTAAAGTCTTAGCCGATAAAGTCTAAAATCTCTTCTTCAGATAGCGATGAATCACAAACGACACGCACTTGACCATTTTCAGCGACTAAGAGACTAGGAACGGTTTTAATCCCATATTTATCGCGAAAAGCTTGGATGTTTTCAAATTGTGAAAAATCTTCCGAATGTAGGTAGTCAACTGTTAGGTTATTTGCCTTAACAACAGTTGTCAACTTTGGTTCAAAACGTTGGCAATAAGGGCAGGTTGGTCGACCAACAAAAAGAATCACTTTTTCTTGAGTGTTAATCGCTTCTTCAGCTGCTACTGCTGAAATAAGATTAAAAGCTGATGCAAATTCTGACATATAATGTCCTCACTTTACTGATTTTTTTCTATATTTTACACCTAAAAATGAAGAGAGTCAATTATCTGAAACATACTTAGATATGATCATGTAAACTTCTTGACTAACTTCTTCAAGTGTTTTAGCATTTGTATCTATCACAATGGTATTATCCTTCGATAAGAACCAATTTCTTTTATTGGTAAGAGATTTTCAAGTTGAAAGTCAAAAAAGGAACGCCTTCTCGTTTTATCCAATTGTTTCCGCTGTCGTAATTCGGACTCACTGTCATCAAGGTAAATCACAAGGTCAGGCAGACAAGTTTCTAATGCTTTTAACTTATTTATCAATTGCGGACTCAGTTGCCAATCCTTCCCACATGCTTTGGGATAAAATCGCGTATAAAAATCAATTTCTTCCGCACCAAAATCCATCAAAACAACTTTCTTATCCGCCACCTTTTCATAACGAGAGATTTCATGATCAATCCATAAAGCTTGGATCATTTGATAATCCTTATAGTTATCTTTATCTAACTGAAGTTGATTTATTTTTGTCACTACAGGTGAAATGTCTTCATGGCTCACAAATACTTCTGGTAATTTCTGTGCTAAATAATTCACCACACTCGTTTTTCCGACTGCCATCGACCCCTGAACTGAAATAATCATTTTATTCCTCTCTAGCAAAAGAGGTTGGCGTAACTTCCAACCTCATCTTAAACTTTAGGCGTTTTTCTACTCCCTTATAAAAACTTCAATTAGTCATCATAACCCTGAGGGTGGCTTGAATGCCATGCCCAGGCTGTTTCGATGATTTTCTCAATATTGTCAAATTGTGGTTTCCAGCCGAGCACCTGACGTGCTTTGCTAGATTCTGCGATGAGACTATCAGGATCCCCAGGGCGACGGTCTGCCATCTCAAGTGGGATTTCCTTACCTGTCACGCGACGAGCAGCTTCAACAATTTCAAGGTTTGAAAAACCTGTTGATGAGCCTAAATTAAAAGCTGTTGACTCATTACCTTCGCGGAGGTATTTCACTGCCAAGAGATGGGCATCAGCTAAGTCGAAGGGATGCACATAGTCACGGACGTTAGTTCCGTCTTTAGTATCATAGTCTGAACCGAAAATAGAGATTTTCTCACGTTGTCCAAGAGCTACTTGAAGGACAATCGGTAAGAGATGGGTCTCTGGACGGTGATCTTCACCAATTGAACCGTCTGGCTTATCTCCAGCGACATTGAAGTAGCGAAGTGGTACAAACTTGATGCCATAAGCTTGATCAGCCCATTTCATTATGGTTTCCATCATGAGTTTGCTTTCCCCATATGGATTGATTGGGCGTTGCGGTGTCGTTTCCTTGATTGGTAACTCTTCTGGGATACCGTAAGTTGCGGCAGTTGATGAAAAGACGATGTTTTTCACGCCACACTCATTCATCACCGCCAAGAGTTTAACCATACCAACAGTGTTGTTATCAAAGTATTTCAAGGGGTCAGTCATGGATTCTGCAACCAGAGAAAAAGCTGCAAAATGAATCACAGCATCAACTTCAGGATTTTCCTGAAAGACCTGACGCATGAAATCCTTATCTGCCAAATCACCTTCATAAAACTTGGCATCTGGATGCACTGCTGCACGGTGACCTGTCACCAAATTGTCAACAACAACTACTGTCTCATCTGTTGTCTCTACCAAACGGTCAACCATGTGTGAGCCGATATAACCTGCCCCACCTAATACTAAAACTCCCATCGTTCTCCTATCTTTCTAGGCTTCTGCCAAGCCGACACTTTCAACAAAGCGCATGAAATCAGTTTGATTTTTGTAAACCCCAGCATCTTCTAAAACGCGAGCAAAGGTTTGTCCAACCGACTGACGAACAAGGTCTTGGACATTTTCTTGCTTAATGTCAGGGTGAGCTGACTTGATGCGATCAGCCCAAGCTTTGTGATAATCTGCCATATCATTGTACTGGTTAAGGAGATATTTTTCAACCTCTAGGAGTTCATCCTTGAGTCTAGGTGGCAAAATAGCTAGACCCATGACCTCAATCAAACCAATATTTTCTTTCTTAATATGCTGAACATCTACATGAGGATGATAGACACCATCTGGATGCTCTGGAGAGGTGTGATTGTCACGTAGGACTAAGTCCAATTGGAAATTGCCATTTTTGCGGCGTGCAATAGGCGTAATCGTGTGGTGTGGTATATCACCTGTATAGGCTAAAATGTCGGCTCCTGAATCGCTGTAATCACGCCAAGCCAATCGGATATGTTCGGCTAGGTTGACTAAGTCAACTTTATTTTCTGAACTTAGACGCAAGACTGACATAGGCCAATTAACAATTCCAGCCTCAATCGTTTCAAAGCCCTTAAATCTAAAATTTTGGGTAATTTCTGCTACTTCCATAGGAAAGACATAGCGACCTGCCTGGTAATGGTTATGCGTCAAGATGGAGCCACCAACGATTGGTAAATCAGCATTTGATCCAACAAAATAGCCTGGTAACATCTCCACAATATCCAGCAGCTGCTCAAAGGTTTTTCGACTGATAACCATTGGGACATGCTGGGTATTTAAGACAATACTGTGTTCATTAAAGTAGGCATAGGGTGAATACTGAAACCCCCATTCCTCATCACCTAAAGGTAAACGAATGATACGATGATTAGCGCGTGCTGGGTGGTCTATGCGTCCTTTATAACCCTCGTTTTCCATACAGAGTTGGCATTTAGGATAACTGGAGGTTTTCATCTGCTTTGCTGCAGCGATAGCCTTAGGATCTTTCTCAGGTTTTGAGAGGTTAATGGTTATTTCTAAATCACCGTATGGTGATGGCGTTTTAAAGGCGATGTTTTTGGAAATAGCGGATACCTTGATGTAGTCATTTTTTTGAGAAAGATCATAAAAGTCAGCGATGGCTTGCTGTGGAGATTCTTGGTAAGTTTCCCAAAACCTTTTGTTTACTTTGCTTGGAATCGGGGTAATCAAATTCATCAACTCCGCTCCTAAACAATCCCTTTCTTCAAGCAGGGCACCTACTTTACCGTTTGCCACTGCTAAATCGACTAGTCTTTCCTTCAAATCAATCAAGGTGCCTGCCTGACTGTCAGGATTGCCACTAGACTCTCCAACAAGGGCTAAGACACGATTAAAAAGGTAATTATGGTCTTCTTTAGTATAGTCGCTGTGTTCGATGACTTTAGCGACAAATGTATCAATAAGCGTCATGGTTTAGCTTCTTTCTAGCACATGTGAGCCGCCAGCAATTTCCGCAATATAGAAATCTGGGGCATAACCAACAACTTCTGTATAGGTTTTTCCGACGGTAGCTTTAAAGGCATCAACCTTGTCTTTAGCCACAATGGCGATACCACAACCACCAAAGCCTGCGCCTGTCATGCGGGCACCTAAAACTCCTTCTTGTTCCCAAGCTGTGTGGGCTAAAGTATCTAGTTCAAGACCTGTCACTTCATAGTCGTGTTCTAGTGATACATGTGAGGCATTGATGAGGCGACCAAATTGCTCCAAATCGCCTGATACTAAGGCTTCTTTGGCACGAAGGGTTCGTTGATTCTCAAGAACAGCATGACGGGTACGTTTGATTCGATTAGCATCTTTGATGAGGTAGGCATATTGGTCAAAAGTATCGGCATCAAGCTCTCCCAAGGTTTTAATGGCTAGTACTTCATTTAATTCTTCAACTGCTTTTTCACATTCGGCACGACGTTCATTATACTTAGAGTCTGCCAATTCACGACGTTTATTGGTATTCATGATGACAATGACATGGTCCCCTAGATCAAGCGGAACCAACTCATACTCCAAGGTATTGGTGTCAAGGTAGATGGCTTGCTTATCTGCACCCATGCCAATAGCAAATTGATCCATAATCCCTGAATTGACCCCGATAAACTCATTTTCAGTTTGTTTACCAATTTTTACTAAATCAAGGCGTTCAAGATTTAAGCTAAAAAGCTCTTCCAAGACAATACCAGTTAAGAGTTCTAGGGAAGCTGAAGAAGATAATCCAGCACCGTTTGGAATGTTCCCGTAGACATAAAAATCAAAGCCTGTATCAATGGTATGTCCAACTTCTTGCAAGAATTTGATAACTCCTTTTGGATAATTGGTCCAATGGTCTTCCTTGTCAAATACCAGATTTTTTAAATCAACCTCAATGATTCCTAGATCCTCAAAGTTAGCCGAGTAAAAACGTAGGGTCTTGTCCTCGCGTTTTCGGGCAGCTCCGTATGTTCCTAGACTAATGGCCGCTGGAAATACGTGACCCCCGTTATAATCTGTGTGCTCACCAATAAGATTGATACGACCTGGAGAAAAGAAGGTTGCATCAGCTTGGTGATCAAAAACTTTTGTGAAAGCTTGTTTTAAGTCTTGTGATTCCATGTAACGTTCTCCTTTATGATGTCTTAATGTTATTGTAAATGGCAAGAGCAAGCTTTACAATATTTTTACTAAATTTTTACTAATTTTGGGTTTTATTTTGCTAAAATAAGGTATCAGTAATCACGAGGAGGTAATGATGGCAACCTTAAAAGATATTGCTAAACTGGCAAAAGTATCTCAAGCAACGGTGTCACGTGTGTTGAACCAAGATCCTACACTTTCCGTCGGGGAAGAAACAAGGCACCGCATTCTAACCATTGCTGAAGATTTAGGTTATCAAAAACATTTGAAAACACTTAACACCCCAAAAGTGCGGCACAAAATCGCTATTATTCAATGGTATACCGAGCAAGAAGAACTAAATGACCTCTACTATCATGCAATTCGGTTAGGTATTGAAGAACGCGCCCAAGCATTACAGTATGATATTATTCGCTTTTTCAATCAAGAACCGGAGCAACTACCAGAAGAAGCCATCGGTATTATCGCTATTGGTAAATTCAGTGAGGTTCAAATCAAACACTTTAGCAGTTGTCACCCTAATCTTGTTTTTGTCGATAGCGATACCTTAACCAAAGGTTATCATTGTGTCACAGCTGATTTTGATAATGCAGTGATTGCTGTTGTTGATTATTTTATCCACAACGGTTTGACAAAAATTGGTATGATTGCAGGTGAAGAGAGAACAAGTGATGGTTTAGAACTCTTAATTGACCCTCGTTTTCGAACCTTTCGAAATTACACTAATGAGCTAGGCATTTACGATAATAAATGTATTTTTGTTGGTCCCTTTTCAGCTGATTCCGGTTATCATTTGATGTCACAGGCTATTGACGAACTTGGTCAAGACTTACCCCATGCCTTCTTTATCGCTAATGATACACTAGCTATCGGTGCTTTGCGAGCACTACAAGAAGCCAACCTAAAAGTCCCTCAAGATGTGCAACTGATTTCTTTTAACGATACTCCTATCACTAAACAAGTCTATCCAAGACTATCTAGCGTTACGATCTTTACAAGAGAGATGGGGCAAACCGCTGTTGACATCCTTAATCGCCAAGCCATCAATCCACGACCTGTTGCGACAGTAACCAAATTAGGGACACAATTAACGCTAAGAGACAGTAGTTTTTAAGCTAACCAGAGAAATATAAAGACCAACACATAAACTACTCCTAATAAAATGGCTAAAAGATTTCTGGCTATCCATTCGTCTCAGTACTTCTCAGACTGTTCTGATTTTCAATGAGTATCAGGCTTTTTACAAATAATTGAACACTATAAAAGGCTTAGAATAACGTTTTTTGACAACGTTATTCTAAACCTTTTGTTATTTTTAAAACTTTTTGCTCAACCTCTTGAAATACTTAATCATTTTGGGTCTTCCACAGCCTATTTCACCCTCACACAAAAAGCATCCCAGGGTTTCAAGGTCTGTCTATTGACAACTTCTTGGAGGTCCGTATTAGCAATGATGATTTTCTTGATAGGACAAGTTAGCTTGATCGCTTGGTCTTGACTGGATAGATTGACCACTACCAGGTAGGTCTCGTCCTC
This sequence comes from Streptococcus pluranimalium, assembly GCF_047785745.1. GTDB lineage: Bacteria > Bacillota > Bacilli > Lactobacillales > Streptococcaceae > Streptococcus > Streptococcus pluranimalium_B. The sequence continues at coordinate 12,692 of NZ_JBLOJT010000029.1, forward strand.
GGTATAACGTTTGTAGGCAAAGACTTTTTCCTCCGTCTCCATTAGTTCAAAGTCTGCGTCTACTAGCCATTCTGCTTCTTTGCGTAGTTTGACTAATTGCTGATAGGTGTAGAAAATAGAGTCTTTGTCTTCTAAGGCAGCTGCTACATTTATGTCTGTATAGTTAGGATTGACTGGCAACCAAGTTTCGCTAGAACTGGAAAAGCCTGCCTGAGGTTCTACTGACCACTGCATTGGTGTTCTGGCATTATCTCGTCCAATCACACGAATGCTGTCTATGATATCAGCTATGTTTTCACCATTCTCTAGGGCTTCTTTGGCATAATTGAGCGATTCAATATCATCAAGTTGTTCCAAATGTTCAAAGGGATAATTGGTCATACCGATTTCTTCACCCTGATAAATATAAGGTGTCCCACGCATGAGATGAAGTAAAATAGCTAAGGCTTTAGCTGATTTCTCACGATAAGAGCCAGTATCTCCCCAAATCGAGAGCACACGGGGCAAATCATGGTTATTCCAAAAGAGAGAATTCCAGCCCTGCCCTAGTTCTAGCTGGGTCTGCCACTTATTAAAGATGCGCTTGAGAGCAGGGACATCTAAGCCGTCAGCGTAGTCCCATTTTGGTCGGTTAGGCTTGTGCTGTAAACCAATGTGCTCAAATTGAAAAACCATCGACAGTTCCTGGTGCTTCGGATTTGAATACTGCTTAGCTATCTCTGGTGTCGCACCCCAAGTTTCCCCAACTGTTAACAAATCGTGCTTGCCAAAGCTGGCTTGATTCATTTCTTTTAGATAATCATGAAGTTTTGGACCATTTTCACGAATGTTCTGGTCAGGGATTTTACCTAGTAGGTCAATCACATCCATACGAAAACCACCGATTCCCTTGTCAATCCAGAAATTCATCATGTCATAAATTTTATGGCGCAGTTCTTCATTTTCCCAATTAAGGTCTGGTTGCTTTTTTCCAAAGAGATGCAAATAATATTGACCAGATGTCTCATCATATTCCCAAGCAGAACCTGAAAATGTTGACACTAAATCATTGGGCTGGTCACGCCAGATATAATAATCTCTCTCGGGACTAGCTGCGTTTTCGCGTGCTTCAATAAACCAAGCATGTTCATCAGACGTATGATTGACCACCAAATCCATAATAATCTTAATCCCACGTTGGTTAGCTTGAGCGAGAAGCTCCTCCATATCGCTCATGTCACCAAAAATGTCGGCAATAGCCTGATAATCCGAAATGTCATAGCCATTATCATCCATAGGACTCTGGTAAACAGGGGACAACCAGATGGCTGTAATACCTAGTTTTTCTAAATAATCAAGTTTTGAAATGATACCTTGAAGATCGCCGATACCGTCTCCATTAGCATCCATGAAAGATTTAGGGTAAATTTGATAAATTGTAGCTGTGTGCCACCAGTGTTTCTGCATGCGCTTTCCTTTCTATTCAAAACAAAACCCTCAATGAAAGGCATCAAGGATTCTGTTTTCTTAGGGGTTACTCATTATCGAATAGCTTCTTCTGTTTCAAGGTCAAAGAAATGCCCTTTGGCAACATTAAAGGTTAGGTTAACCTGTTCACCTGGGTGGTGGAAATCACGCGCATCGACACGTGAGGCAAATTCCGTTTGACCAAGTTTTACATAGAGCATGGTTTCAGCACCCAAAAGCTCTGATACCAAAACTTCCGCATTAACTTGCGCACTTGGATAAGTATCTTTGACTAAAAGGTTTCCTGAAATGTCTTCTGGACGAATACCGAAAATAACTTTTTTTCCTTTGTAACCCTTAGCTTCAAGGAGTTTTTCTTGTCCTTCTGGAATAGCGATGTTGAGACCATCCTCACTGACAATAAAGCCATCTTTAACCTCAACTTCAAAGAAGTTCATAGCTGGGCTACCAATAAAACCTGCCACAAACTTGTTAGCTGGTGTATTATAGAGCTCTTGAGGGGTTCCAACTTGCTCGATTTTTCCGATGGTTCCATTTCCTTGAGGATTTTTCGTAGCACTCATGATAACAATGCGATCCGCAAGCGTCATGGCTTCTGTTTGGTCATGGGTAACATAGATAGTTGTTGAACCGATGCGTTGGTGGATTTTGGCAATCTCAGCACGCATGGACACACGCAATTTGGCATCCAAGTTTGACAAAGGTTCATCCATCAAGAAAACTTTCGCATCACGAACGATGGCACGTCCCATAGCAACACGTTGGCGTTGCCCACCAGAAAGGTCTGCTGGCTTACGGTCTAAGAATTCCGTCAAGCCAAGAATCTGCGCTGCTTCTTTGACACGTGTGTCGATATCAGCTTTTTTGTATTTACGCAATTTAAGCCCAAAAGCCATGTTGTCGTATACACTCATGTGTGGGTAAAGAGCATAGTTTTGGAAAACCATGGCGATATCACGGTCTTTAGGAGACTTGTCATTAACCACTTCACCATCAATGAGGAGTTCACCCTCTGAAATATCTTCAAGCCCTGCAATCATACGCAAAGTTGTTGATTTCCCACAGCCAGAAGGCCCAACAAAAACAATAAATTCTTTGTCTTTAATGTCTAGATTGAAGTCTTCAACCGCGTAGTGATCTGTATTTGGATATTTTTTATGAATATGATTTAAGTTTAATTCAACCATCTTTTCTCCTTCAGTAGCATCCTAAATCTTGATTTTAGGTCTTTTATTGATGTCTCTAGTATAACAAAGATAGCGTTTACAAAACATAGTCACATCTCACAAAAAGCTTTGTGCAGGATGACCAAAAAAAGAACCCGACAGTTATCTAGTCCTTTAAGATCAATAAATAAGCTAGAGCTAAATCATCTAAATCCTTAAGATTAAGCCCCGTTGACTGGTAACATTTATCCAGACGATATTGGAGAGAATTGCGATGAATAAAGAGCCGCTGGGCAGTCTGAACCAGGTTACCATGTTCCTGCCACATGGCAGTCACCAATTCACGACCATCTTTTAACTGGCCTAATAGGCTAAGCAATTGTTGACTTAGTTGTCCAGTATCCTTCTCTTTGGCTAGAGCCCAAAGCAAGACCTGCGCAAATGTTGTAACAGACTGCTGAGCTTTAGCATCATAGTATTCTTGAAAAAAAGCATATTCTTTAATAAGCGTTGCCTGCAAGTCCTGCTCTGAAAAATTGGTCCAAGCATTGCCAATGAAGGCTTTCAAGGATATCCCAAAATCACTTTCAACAGTTGGCAGAATATCTTTAATGACAACCGATGTGTCCTGAGTATCACTAGCATCTAAAACCAAAAGCGACTTCTGATTCGATAACTTGGTCACAAGCAAGCTATTCGAAAACATAGCCTCTAAAAGTTTTCTTAAGTCTCCAGGAAGAGCTGTCGAATGATGCAAATAGACTAATTGTAAAGCCGTTTTAGCTATCGGTAATGCAGTATCCCCTTGAAGAAAAGACAACCAAGGGTTGGTCGTAACAGCTTCTTCATCACTCGGAGCTAAGAGGTGAATCAAAGCCAACTCCCTCTCTGTCAAGTCAGTTTTCGGAAGATGAAGAAACCCCTGCTCATAAGGAAAGACAAAAGTCTCCTTACTGGCAGTAGCATCACTTGAAACAACAGCACGAGGAAATAAGTCACTAAACATCATACAACTCCCTTCATCAATGATCATTAGTATGATTATAGCATAGAAGTTAAAAATAAAACTTTAGCTTTTATTAATTTTACAGTGTTAAGCGTTTTCAATTTTGTTTTAATCCATTATACTATTAATGTAAGGAATTAGATAGAAAGGAATCACAAATGTTACAAACACAAAAAATAAGCACTGCCCAAGGCAGTGTCACAAATATCACTCTTTCAAATCGCAATCAAACTTCTCTTATAATTTCTAGTTTGGGCGCCACACTTCTTAGTTTCAAAACACAAGATAAGAAAGGAAAGTTACAAGATATTGTTCTTGGTTTTGACGCCATAGATGACTACTTTACTAACACAGATACCTACTTTGGAGCGAGTGTTGGCCGTATTGCCAATAGAACTGAAAATGCTCGTTTTTCCCTTAATGGGGAGACGTTCCAAATAGCTAAAAACGAAGGCAACAACAATCTTCATAGCGGTCCCAATGGTTATCAAACACGTATTTGGGAAGTTGACTGTTTAGATGAAGTGAACAATCAGGTAACGTTCAAACTAGAAAGTCCAGACGGCGATCAAGGGTATCCTGGCAATTTGACTTTACACATTTCCTATCAACTGAGTGAAGATAATCACCTCAAAATCACTTATCAAGCTTTAGCTGATAAAGATACGCCATTTAGCCCAACGAATCACTCTTACTTCAACTTAAATGGTCATGCTTCTGGTAGTATTGAAAACCACCTCCTCAAACTAAATGCCAGCACCTATACACCAATCAGAGATAGCAAGTCTATTCCGATTGGGGATATTGCTGATGTTGAGAGAACACCATTTGATTTTAAAAACCCTAAAACCATTGGTCAAGATATCAGTCAATCATTTGATCAATTAGAATTAGCTGGAGGATACGACCATAACTTTATTTTAGACCATCCAAGTTTACAATATCCTTTCGCCACAGTTATTGGAGATAAGACAGGTATCATCTTAGAAGCATTCACCGATCTACCTGGCGTCCAATTCTACTCTGGGAATTTCCTCAATAACCATCCTGGAAAAGAGCGAGCTTTGTACGGAAAACGTCATGGATTTTGTCTGGAAACACAATTTTTCCCAAATGCTATCAACACACCACACTTCCCATCTCCCGTACTAAAAGCTAATACACCAACTACTTATCAAACAATTTATAAAGTAGGAGTTATGTAGCTTAAATCTATTTAAAGAAGGCTATGTTAACAGTCGTATTTGAGACTTTTGGTTAAAAATCGAAAATATAAAATAGCTTAGAAATAACATTTCTTAATGTTATCATTCTAAGCTATTTTCTGTTATCAAGCTTTGTTGCCCAGTCTTTTCTCACTGTTAAGCCTACTGCTTATCCAATTCTGAACTAAACCAACGACCATTCAAAACGGTCTTATTAAGGTCTTCTTTTGTTTCATCCGAAATGCTTTGATCTGCTTTCATTTTTTCAATGATATCAAAAGCCGTTTCATCGTCAGAAATCATCTTA
>NZ_JBLOJT010000003.1:0-58465 GCF_047785745.1 Streptococcus pluranimalium
GCTTAAATAGTCATCTTGCCAAACTAAAACTAATGATTTCTTTGACGCCAATATCTTGTAAGGCTTTCTTTGCTAGAAATATGGTTTGCCCTGTAGTATAGATGTCATCTACAATAAGAACTTTCTTTGGTATTTTAATATCCAGTTTTAGTTCAAAGACTTGTTCTGAACTTAATCTTTCCTTCTTAGTCTTAGTTGTTTGTGAATCAACATCCTTTTTTTCAAGAATTCTCTCATAAGAAATTTCTGCTGCATCCAGTAGGGCTTCGACTTGATTAAATCGTCTGGTTGCCATTCGTTTCTTGCTTAAGGGAATTGGAACAACTGTAAAACCTTTATATAATTTTAATGTTTGTTTGATTTCTTCTGCAAATTGCCACGCCATCAGATAGTCACCTTGAAACTTAAATACTGAGAAATAGGCCTTCATCGCTTGATTATATCTATAAATACTTTTATGCTTAACCTCATTTCCTTTTGTTTCCCAGTCCAAACAATCTTGACATTTTTCTAAAGTTGTTTTTTGGTAACACGAAAAACAGGATTCTTCGTCAACTTTTTCAAACTGCTTTAGACAATCTTCACAAGTTTGAAAGCTTCTTCTTTTTAAAAATAGTACTGAAGTGAAACATCGCTTTTCACTGATATTTTTATAACAAAACTGACACGTCACTTGAAGCCTCCCAAATTGTTCATCTGTCGAATTTCTTTTTTAGTCTTTTTGATAGCCTTTGTAAGTCCTTCATGAAAGAATAGTAAATCTCCTGTCGGTCTCTCTAATGACCGCCCTACTCGACCACCTATCTGAATCAGGGGTTAGAAACTTTGTAATTCTATCGAAATATCAGAGACAAATCCAACTGTCATCGAAATAATGGATAGTAAAATTAGCGATAAAAAACCCCAATGTTTAGATGCATAATCTAAGCATTGGGGTTCAGTTTATATTCGTTTTTTAAGATAATTCTATACTAAGCAAAAAGTATTTTTCAATTTCAAATCATTACTTCCAGGTCTGTTGATTTTCTTCGTCTTCTCACTAATGTCAATTATTCCTTGAATTTTTGTATAGTGTTTTTCCGCTACACTTATTAAGATACATGCCAAGAAATACCATTTTATCACTTGCATAGCTGTTTCATTATTTTGTGTAATAGCAATATCTATCTCTTCGTGTAGTTTGTCTTTTAATTCTTTAGGAACTGTTCGTGTATGTTTTAATATTTTTTTTGAATCAAATCTATCATCAGAATATGTCATTGAAGATACAATTTCTGATATAATTGGAAATTCATTTTTTAAGGATTTAGCTTTTATTTCGATTAATTGTTTTTCTTGCCAATGAATGTCTTTTACTGATTTTATCATTAGTTTTTTATGATTATATGTATCCCATGCATAGAAAAACAATGCTAGCAAAACGCAGATGATAAATAAAAATAAAACACTCATATTACTTACCCCCTTTGCTCATCATTAGAGCATGTAACTCTCCTTCTAGTTCTCTTATAACTTTCTCTCGTTGAGATAATGTTTCGTTGAGTTGATTAATCAAATCTTTATTACTATTTAAGGAGATTTCATAATCTTTTCGTCGATTGGATTGTAATTTCATATATCCTGTTAAAAACAGTAGGCTTATAAAAATATGAACCCCAAGTGGAACATTATAAGATAAAAAATTTTTGAAATGAGTTAATAACTCTATAATAAATTTCACAACTTTTCCCTTTCGCCATAATTATAACGAAATATTATATTACGAGCAAGATACAAAAATGTTATGACCATGGGTATATTTTCATCAAAACACAATATATTGTACTTTAAAAAAAAGTAAGATAACAACTAGCACAATATATTGTTTAAAAATATTTTAAAACAGCCACCAATTTTCCTTCATCAATTGTCTATTTAATTTTAAAACTTCATAAGCATGGCTAAGCAATTCCTTTACATCAGATAAAACCATCTTTTCGATAATAGCCATATCTAAAATCACATCCTCATTAAGAATCAATTTTGTTAGATGGTAAGTTTTACGATCAATCTGGTATGTGATATCTACCCAGTGCTCATAGCCTAATTCTGTCTGTTCTGGTTTATTCATCTTCAATTCAATTATTTTCATGATTTTATTTCCTCCTACTTATTTATTCGTAAATTTTTTTGGAAATTCAAAATAATTTTTAAAGTCCACTAAAACAGACTTTTTGCAATAAGTCCGTTATAACGGCAATAAAAAAAGCCCTCGCAAATGCGAGGGTTGTCTTAATTACGTTTCTATTTTTATTTTTTTCCTATTACTAGATGGTTTTTGTTCCACGCAGACAGCCAAACTTCGCCAAATTGACCAAACGTAAACTTACGCCAGTAGTACCCATAGTTATAACCACCGACACCAGTATCAGAAATATGCGCTTCGTCTCCTGCAAAGGTAAAGTACATGCCTTTTTTAAATTGGTTGTCTTTACCGTCTGTAATGTTCTTGCCGTTTTTATCTACCCAGTTGACCATTGCGACGGGAATCCCGTTTTCAAGCCAAGTAAACTGAGTCGGCGTTAGATTATTACACTTGATTTGCCATAGGCCAGATAAAAATTTTACGTCGTCTGCAAAATAGACTTTATAAGTCTTTTGCGGAGCTGGTGTTGCTTTGACAGTGCTTCCGCTAAAGCCATTTTTTAGGTCTTTAGCGAATTGCGCTTTACTGATTCCCCACTTAGCTAAGTAAGGATAAGGATCAACATGATCAGACGCATTGTTTGGTTGGTGAGCTGTCGCATAAGCGTGCGTAATGATCCCTGACGTGCCAGTATCAAGGCTGTTGGATAATCCAGCTTGCTTAGCAAGGTCACGTAACAGTGTCACATATAGTTTGTAGTCTCGCTCAAACTCTGCTTTAGTTTTATGACTTTCTATCAATTCTACTGCTGCGTAGGTTTCGTAGTTCCAACCTCCGCCGACGTCCCAAGCACCGCGATTCACATTTGCCACTTGGATAACACTGCCGTTTCCGACAACATGTGTGTAAAAGCCTGTGTTAATATCCTTACGAGACATATAATCCGCTTCGTTTTGTGCGGTACTGTTGGGGTTACCTGTCGAATGCGCATGGATTTGCGTATATGGTGTCACACCGACTTGCGGGATACCACTTCTGATTTGTCGTTCCACTTGATTATTTCCTTTCTTTTTAATTCTAAAAGCAGTTGGATAGGTAGCTTCGTATGGTAATTTGACGAGATTAAAAGCACTACCTCCTTGCGGATTTGTGATTGTAGACCCTTGATTTTGACCTAAAAAGTAACCGTACTTACCGTCAATATCGCTATCAAAGATAGCTACATGACTATCTGGCGTCCATGGGTGTTTTTTAAAGATTGCTACATCATTTTGTTCCATGATTTTTACTTCGTCAAAATATTTAAGCATTCCATTGGTTTTTCTAAATTCCCATAAGTCTTGTACGTAGCCAGTGCCTCCTTGATTTACAGGTTTAGTGTTTATTTGCGGTATGCCATTTTCCTTGCACCACTCCACAAATCCGTCCCAGCATTGCCAGCCGTAATATCCGTCATGATCATATCCATGGTTTAGCACTCTATTTTTAAATGCTGTATAGTCCATTTTTCACCTCCATACAAAAACAAACCGCCCATTTTGTGAGCGGTCTTAATATTATCTGGGCTCTGTATAGCTCATCGCTCGTGAGCTGTCTGATACCCCTGTGGTCGTTGGGTCATTGACGATACCTAGAATTGTTGCAAATGCAAATACTGAATTAACAAATACTAGTAACTTAGCCCCAAAATCGTCCACTTCCAAAGTGTAGCCAAAGATCGCTGCAAATGCTTGGATAACCAACAATGCAGCTGGAATAGCCGCTAGCCAAAAGTTTTTATTTTTAAGTCTTAATTTCCAATTAATGTTCATGTTATTCTCCTTTTTCAAATTCATCCATTCGGCTATTCATTTGAACCATTTCCTTTTGAATATCACCGACAGCGTAAGTAATTGCACTTAATTCCTCAGTTGTTTTTTCCAGATGAGTCATCAAGCGTTCTTCACGTCTATTAGAGTCAGCTTTGGATTGTTCGTGAAAATCCATCAACTTCTTCTCCCGTTTGTCAGACGTGCGGACCAAGAAGCCCACAACCACAATGAAGAGGATAATGAATAGGATTTCCCAAGTCAACTGACTCTCTGCAATCCGTTGGGCTTCGTCAAAAGGCATAGTTTATTCTCCTTTCCGCACGTAATTCACAACTTTCTCATCCGCAAGTTCTGGATGCCCCATAAGCTCAAGCTGTGCTTTCACTTTTTTCTTGAAAATACGTGGGACATCCTTAAATGCAAAATTAAAGTTTTCATCAACAATATTCATCGCCATTAACATTACCATCATTATATTACTCCGTTTCTGTTTCTGTGTTATCGGTAGGATTGTCGCTACCGCCGACATGGTTACCTGTGTCAGGTTCTTCAATAAATGATTCATCTTCCACACCTTCCTCTGAACTTGCATAGAATTCCGTCAACATTTCCATCACCGAACCATTCAAGATTTGGAATTTATCTTCAACAACTTTGAAACGATCATTACGTTCTTTTTCCGCAACTTCTAAACGTTCAAGTAGCTCTGTTTGAGACGTCTCCATGCTAACGATCTTTTCTTCAGCTTCTTTCATGAACTTTTTGGCATCCTTTGTGATGATTTCCAGTTCATCTATTTTACGGACAGACTCAGCCATAGCACGGTCGGAAAACTCCGATTTAAAAAGCCCATCAAGCGCTAATGTAATTAGCTCTTTTTCAGTCTTATTTAGATGATCTCCAGCCACTCTCTCTGTAAAAGTCGCATAGCCATTAGAGGTTGATGCGATAACGATTTCGGTATGTGAAATTTTATTTTCATCATCGTAAATAGGATATTTACCAACTACAGTCCAATTTCTCATATTAGCCCTCCTGAGGTTTTGTGGCTTGGTCTAACTCAGCTGTTAATTGCTCAATCTGAGCTTGTAACATACCATTTTCTGCTTGTAGCGTCGCTTTCTCGAGTGATAATTGAGCGATTTGTAACGCTAAATTTGATTTAATTTGTTCTTCCATTTTTTACTCCTAAACCTTACTAGACCTTGGCAGGTATAGAGTATCTATAACCTCTTTCGGTCGTCTTGTTGTTGTGCAATAAATTTAAGTTATCGATAATCGAGTTTATCGTGTCTCGTAGACTAGAGTAAGTTGAGCTGTTTTTCCACAACCAAACATCACCGACTTTTACCCTCGAAGAAACACGATGATTAACATTGTGAGCGTCAATCTCTAGCTTGTTTGGCAAAGTGATGACATCCCAACCGTCTGCACTGTCAAAAGCAGAGCTGGCCAGTCTGACAGTGTCTCCTACAACATCTATCGTGTCAATGTTTGCACCGTTCCAAGCACGGATTCCAACAAATCCACCATCGTTAGACGATTCCGTTCCGTTTCTATTTGATCCAATGACCGTTACGCCAGCAAGACCTTTACCGGAAACAGTACCAGTTGCAAACTTGACAAATTGAGTCGGATATCCGCTCAAGATACGCTTCATAGCAGCCTGGTCTGTATAATGAAGTATCTGACCGCCATTAAGGTCTATTTTCATGGCATCGTTTTGGGCACTAATCGTCTTACCCCTCATCCAATCAATTATCGCTAACCCTATTTTAGACTTGATGAAATTTGCATCCAAACCAACAATTTTATTAGCATTTAAATTGATAACATTGACCTTACCTGCATCTAGCGTGCCTGTTGTCATCTTGCTTGCGGACACACTTGCTATATTTGCGTCTTTGATGACGGCTCGGTCAATCAACGTGCTACCAGTAATGTGCGTCAAACGACCGTCAATACGGTTAGTTCCGTTAGCCATCAGATTGATTTGATTAAGCACAGTTCCAGCACTCGTCAGATTTTTGACTGCCCACGACCCAGATAGCTGGCTTTGGACCGTAGATATCCCGCTTTGGACATTATCAACCCTGCTAACAAGCCCTTGAGCCGTCTGTACAACTTGGCTGATAGATTTGCCTTGTTCAGAGATGGTACGTGTATGACTGTCTACTGTATCTTGGATTTCGTGGAATTTTTGGGTATCTAAAGTTGCATCTTCAATCGCAAGTGAGTAATCTGTTGCAATCGTGCCAGTTTCGACCTTTATGCCTGTAACCCAAGCAGTCCCACTAGTAGCTCGCTCGACAATAAAATACAACTGTGTTTTGAGTTGGTCATAGTTAGTGTTTTGACCGTAGTCGTAAGTTACTGTTATTTTCTGCCAGTCAGATGTGCCAGTAAAACTTTTTAAGGTCATGTAGTCAGCTTTTGAGGTTGCACCCGTATTGCTATTCTTGCGATATAGCACATGCTTAAAGCAGTTAAAGACATTCCATGCATTAGCCCCTTGCACCACATTTTCGTACTTAACCCAAGCTGTAAACGTTACTTTGCCGTAAAGTCTAGAGCTAAATTCTGGTTCGATATTAAAAATTAGACCTGCCCCATTTTCTAAACGATAGCATTCTGTCTGTCCTGTGATGTGATTTTGTGGTAATTGCTCAATAGTGCTAGCACCAGTACTATCTTTTTTAATCCAAAGATTTCTACCACCGATCGACGTAGGAATCTTACTCTCAACCTCAGATATGCGCTGGATAGTCCCTTGCTCGAACTGCGTGATAGCATTTGTGACAATCTTATCTGCGTCAGTCTTAGACAGTTTTGTATCAATCTGGCCAGCGATTGCTTTGATGGTTGTTTCGGCGCTAGTGACTCTACCAGTAACTGTGTCAAAGTCTGATTTTAAAACTCTAGCTTCGATGGCATCCGACAGCATGGATAGACTTGCTGAGTTTTGAGACACTAGCTTATTGACAGTATCGACATAGCTTTTGTCCGCTTTAAGCAAAATCTGGTTGGCCTGCTGACTCAGCGTTGTCGCTTGACTAGAGACTGTATTGTTGAGTCTATCAAAAACTGTTTGTGAGACCTTGCTAGAGACCTCACCGATTAACTGATTTATTTGAGTCTCGGCTTTTGTGATTTTGCCTTGAGCCTGTGTCAATTGCGTTGATAGTTGCTCTTGACCTCGTGCAGTCTGATTGATTGTTGTTTTGACTGATTCGATGTCCTCTGTTAGATCCTCTGGTGCCAATGTATGATCTGATGGGATTTTACCAGTCTCTAACTGTACGTCATCAATTGCTAAAATAGCGTTTGTTGTAAAATTATAAGCATAAATGTAAAATAGGATACTTTTGGTAAAATCAGCTTTATCCTTTTCAAAAGGTACAGCTACATTAACACGTTGCCATTTTCCAACTTCAAAAGTTGCAGTATCAAATTGAAAACGACCAGAATAAAAATTATAGCTACCAGTTTTATCCGCATAGTAAAATCCACCAAAGAGCTTCGTTCCAGCGCCCGTTACAAAGACATCTGCTGATAAAATAAAATTGTTTGTTGTTTGAGGCATTCTATCATTTAAACTCTGTTGAATAGCCTTCCAGTTTCTACTACCGTTACTTTCGTTGTAAATGACCGCATTCTTTCGACCTGCGTAGTCTGCTACGTATGCGTGATAAGATGTTGTAGCATTAGCCATCCCAGGGTTAAAAGTTACCCAATTTTCCGCTGTTTGATTAATGGTTTGACCATCAACAATGAAGCTATAGCCTTTCTTGACCTTTTCAAAGTCACTATTGAGTAGTAAATTACGCCCACCGACTGAAGTCGGTATTTTTGCTACCGTCTCACTAATCTCCCTCTCAAAACTGCCAGCAGTCTCTCTGACTAATTGTTGCATGGTTGCGCTAGTCGCAAACCTCTTGTTGTTAACTAACTGCTCAACTTGTGTACTAGTCAAACGCTTGTTAATCTCGCTAGCATTTTGCTCAATTGCTGTCTGTTGGCTTGTAACTCTACCACTCAGATTGTCATATTCTGTTTGTGAGACCTTGCTAGAGACCTCGCCGACAAGTTGATTGATTTTGGTCTCAGCAGTTGAGATTTTACTATCGGTCTCTGTGACTTTTGTAGATAACTGCTTGACACCTTCGGCTGTCTGAGTGATGGTTGTTTTAACGGCTGTAATCTCGGATTCGAGATCTTCTGGGGCTGGAGACCAGTCGGTTGCTATATTCCCTGTCTCTAATTTCCAGTCACATAAATCTAGGTAAAAATCTTCTACAAATGCCGAGATGTCCGTTAAAACAGTCATAGGATTAGCTCTGATAAAACTGATATCACTACCCAAAGGGATGCTAAAACTAAAGGTTTGCCAATTCTGGCTAATAGTAATCTCTCTATTATCCCCATTTTCAGTTGTGCCGTTGTTTTTTATTGCGGCAATCATTGTTTTAAAGCGTAGATTGTGACTAGCTCTTGCTTTAAAACTAACGATTCCTTTTTCGAGTAATTTTACATCTTCGCTAAGTCCCGAAATAGAGGTATAAATAGAAAAAGTGTCAGGTCTCTTCTCAACCTCTATCCGTTTTGCTCGTATAAATGATTTTTCATTTTCTGTTTTAATTTCGGATGTTATAGGATATAAAATATTATTATTACTATATACTTTTTGAGTCTGACTACCTAAAATATAATTCCGTCCGCCAATCTCAGTAGGTATCTTACCCTCAATCCTATTGATTTCGGTCTCAATCTTGTCGCTCATGTGAGTGACACTAGATTCTGTACTTGATAGACGATTGTTGACTGTATCAAGCTCTGACTTTTTGGCAAGTGTCTTGATTTCGTCGTTTGTTTTCGTAATCTCGGTTTCTGCGGATAGTAATCTTTCGGATAGCTCACCTTTCGCACCATCGATTAGTCGGCTAGCTTCTTCGATTGCTTGGCTCTTAGCTGTGGATAGCTTGGTTTCTGTTGATTGTCTTTCGATTGTGTCAAGTCTTTGAGCTTCTTCGATTGCTTGGCTCTTAGCTGTTGCCAGTTTGGTTTCTGTTGACTGTCTTTCGATTGTGTCAAGTCTTTGCGCTTCTTCGATCGCTTCGTTTTTTGCTGCTTGTGCACTGGATAGAGCATTAGCAGCATCTAATTTAGCTTGGTCACCAACCCGCTTCGCTTCATCAGCTAGATTCTCGGCAGTGTTAGCCTTAGCCAAAACCTCTTTAACAGCCTCATCTTGTTTTGCTTGCTCAGCTAGATAAGATTCGTTGAAGTCGTCAAACTGTTGGTTAATTTCCCTCTTGACTCGCTCTGAATCTGCTGTTCTGAGAACTTCTTCCCAAACTTCGCCCGTCCAGCGCAACATAATTTTGTGACCCTCATGCTCTGGATCGGGCTTGTACCAAATATCATTGATAAGCACTTTACCTGGGTATTTCTTGCTAGGGTCTTCAGCACCATACCAATTATTGTTAAAGCCGTCAGCGCTCGGCAGGTAATCAGGTAGATTTTGGACAAAGTTTGAGAACTCATTGGCTACAAACTCGTCAATGGCTTTGTCAGCTATAGCCTGGATTCTAGTATTGCCATCATTGCTACTAGCTTTTAAGTTATCCCCAAGTTTTATATCATTCGAAGAATCATCTAAGCGGTTGAAGGTTATCTCAAAGATTCGCACTTCGTAATCTAAGTGTTTATCGTGACGAACAACGCGTATCACATCACCGATATGGGCACCTTTAAGGTAAACTGTTGATGTTTTAAACATGACCTGTGGTCTGCTGACATCAATCAATGTCTGATAAGTTTTTTCTAAGACTACTTCTTCATCAGTATCATCTTGAAAGTCGACAAAACCAATTTTAGGGCGTCTTGAACCATCTGCATTTTTTATTCCATATCGTGCCGTCATCTCTGGGATTTCAACGTATAGTTGCCCAAGTGGTTTATTGACAGGGTTTCCTTTAGCAACCGACCATTCAACGTTTTCAAAGGTTATCTTACGACCAAAGCCATCCGATTCTTGGATTTTTTCGTCTTTGCCAATATCTCCAGCGCTCGAAACCTGTTCGCCTCGACCACGACCTACTAAAGCCGTGTAGATGTTAGTACGTTCAACCTCTTGCAAAATTTCTAAAGCGTTATGCCCATAAACCACTCGCTTTCCAACTGCTGCACCCGTTCGTTGTTTAAAATCAATATATCTAGCGCCAATCTTATTGCCGTTCATCTCGACAAAAAACTGCATTTCTAATCCCCAAACAGAGCAGACTTTTTTTAAAGCTTCAAAAGTAGAAATATAGTAAAAATTAGTGCTTCGTGGGATAGTTTCACCAACAAAACGCGCTCTCCAGTTAGTCCCAGTAAGCAAATCATTAATGACTTCTCGTCCTCCAAGATTGTGAGGACGTTTATCAATAACAACAGTCTTCCTGAGTTCTTCAATCCCTGATTGCACACCGACAATTGTTGTGATGTTATCAACCATTGATTTTTGAGCTACCCAAAAAAGATGGAAATCGTGAGTATCTTCAATGGATTGAATACCCATAAATTCAACTGCTTCAAGCTCATCATTAAGGATGTTTTTCAGCTCGACAGTCAACCTGTCCGAAACGTAACCTTCTTTTAGCTCGTACTTCTGAAGAGCTGTCTTAACAGCCGTTTTTCTGACAATTTTGATGAGTTGCTCATCCTTATCAAATAAATAAATCATAAGCGCTCATCCCTCCAAATAATTTGCTTTATTGTTGCGTTTTTAGCGGTTACTCTATCGCTATTTTTAAGATAAAATGTTTCTAGCGGACTGTAGAGTTGTAACTCACTAAGTATATTTCTGCCACTATAAGTAGCCTTAACTTCGTCACTACCATAAGTAATGATGATGTCCGTTCCAGCGCTATAAGACCCTTTAAAATCAAGGATTTTATCACCGTTGACAATTTGTATCTGATTAACCGTGCCAGTTGCTTGCACCACGATTTTTTCAGGTAAAACTTGGATAGCATCAACCAAAGAGATAAGCCCAGTCGATGACTGAGCCTTTTTCTTTTTATAACCATCTGGGACAAGCAAGGTAAACTTACTGATGAGACTGAGTTTGGTTTCTTCTATATCTTCAGCGTTTAAAAGGTAGCCGTAATAAATATAGTCAGGCTCATCTTTAAATATAATTTCTAAAAAGCCATTCTCAGAAACCGTCCGCAAAACTTTATTCATTTTCGCAAAGCGTTCACGTAGTTCCTCGCTCGTTTGCGCTTCTAAACGATATTTAATTTCAAGCTCGCGCTCTGGATCTGATATATCATCTACCCATAGCCCTCTACGCCCTCTTATTTCCTGCGTTTTAACACGTTGACCGATAATACCTCTACCAGTTACTGTGAGGTGCCTGTAGCCTTCAACAAGCTGGTTTAAGGGTGTACCATTGACGGACATATTATCAGACGGCACAAAACTGTCTGATTTATCCGTTTTTTTCAAAGAATAGTAATCGTACATCGTACCCCTTCCTAATATGCTCCAAGCATAGCTTCCGCTGCTTGGTCATCCATAATGTTATTTGTAAATGCTCGGAAGTTTTGACCTCCGATGCTGACATTGATGTTAGCTGGTTGTTGATTGATCGAGAGTGAGCCGCCGTTAAAAGTTAAGTTTGGATCACTCGCTGTTAGAGCGTTAAGATTTCCTTGGACGTCATTAAGTCCGATGTTATCAGCAACACCGACGTTGTTAAAACCATCAATAGCACCTTGTGCCATATTAGACATTGTGCGTTTAACTTTATCAGCTTTAGCGTTGATACCAATCATAAAGCCTTGGTCGGTATAGATACCAAACTGTCTAAACACACGAGACGGTGAATGGATTCCAAGCAAATTTTTTGCAGCACTAATCGCATTACCGACTGCATTGCTAACAGCACTAATCAGCCTTCCTGCCGCTGAAGCAACACCATTGACAAAACCAGAAATCAAATCCCTACCGGCTGAAACAGCTTGACCAACAAAACTTCTAGCTGCGCTCACTGCGTTATTAAATGCATTTCTAACAGCGCTGACAATACGGCTTCCAGCGCTAGTGACAGTGCTAACGAGATTGTTCCAACCATTTGAAACAGTGGATTTAACATTGTTGATAGCATTGCTTACCGCTGATTTGATATTGTTCCAAGCTGTGCTAATTGCTGATTTGATACTATTCCAAATGCTTGTAGTTGTTGATTTTATTGCTGACCATTCTCTTTGCATTTCTGATTTTACAGCATTGATTTCTGATTTGACTGTATTAGATATAGTATTCCAAATGCTTGATAAAAAGTTTGAAACAGCTGACCATATGGTTTCCCAAAAACTTTTGATAGCTTCCAATTTATTTTGAATAAATTGTTGAACAAAATTCAAGGCGATATCAACAAGCTGTTTAATACCTTCCCAGATTGATGCAAGTGTTTCTTTGATGGTTTGCCAAGCACCAGACCAGTCTCCGTTGATAAGTTGCATTATTGCGGTGATAACCCCAGCGATAACAGTCAAAGCTGTTTCGATAATAACCTTGATAAATTCCCATGCCGTTTGAACCGTCAAGACAATTGCGTCCCAAGCGGTCGAAATGAATGGTGCCAAAAATTGAATGACTGTCATTATCACATTTTTTATGTTGTTCCATGCGTTTATAGCAGTTGACATAAACACATCGTTTTCTGTCGTCATTGACTTGAATTTATCAATCAACTGAATGATAAAATCTTTGATAGCAGTTACTGCCTGCATAACTGCTTCTTTAACGGTATTCCAAGCGCTGGTCACCATTGTTCTAAAGGTTTCGTTTGTCCTCCACAAATCCACTAATGCAACGACAACAATAGCGATAACAGTCACCCAAAACATAAAAGAGCCAGCCAAAGCTGTTAATGCCGTTCTAAGTAGCGTAAAACCTGCTTTGAGAGTTGCCACAGGGTGCATAATTGCTGAAAAAAACGTTTTTAATAATGCGGGTATTGCACTGAATGACGATAAGACTGTCCTACCGAAATTCATTATTGAAGACCCGACGCTTACAAAAACACCCTTTAAGGCCACGAAACCTGCTTTGAGAGTTGCCACAGGGTGCAGTGCGGCCGAAAATGCAGTTGAAATAACTGAACTTATCGATTTAACAATACTAAGACCTTGTAGAGCAACTTTTGCTAACAAAGATTCTCTTGCTAACATCTGTAACCCCAAAGACGCTGATTTAGATCCCATCGAAGCTGCTACAAAAGCTTGAGCAATGTTCAATGCAGGTGCTAAACTCATAGCGGCTAATTTTACTTTTCCGAATGCTGAAACAACCGGCGCAAGAGCGGTCACTATATTACCGAATGCTACTAATAATGGCCCTCCAGCTGTAATAATCAATCCCACCCACTTTTGCCATTCGGCCATGGGTAAGTTGTCCCAGATATTACCTAAAACACGCTTGATATTATCTACAAAAATACCGATTGACTCACTTAAATTAGACATCAATGTTTTGATATCTGCGTTCTTTTGACTAAACCCTGCTAAAAGATTTTGCCCGGCAGATACCATCTGACCAAAAGAGCCACTAACAGTTTCGCTAGCTTCTTTGGCAGTTGTGCCAGTGACTCCCATTTCCTCTTGAGTCTTATGTATAGCTTCGATTAATTTATCAAATGGAATATCCTTGACATTCTCAGCAGTAGCCTTAAAGGATTTGCCCATAACGCCAGATTCGTTAACTAACCTTGCCATTTCAGCTTGTGTGCCGCCAAAACCAAGTTTCAAGTTGTCCAGCATGGTAAAATTACCCTTTGCAAACCCTTGATAAGCATGCTGGATTTCGCCAATGCTTGTACCAAATTTATTAGCATTATCAGACATATCCACAATGGCCATATCTGCATATTTAGCAGCCTTTTTGGTATCTCCACCAAGACCCTGTAAGAGTCGTGCAGAGAAAGAGGTTACTTGTTCCATATATTTAGTACTGGAAACTCCAGCCGTCTTATATGCGTTATCTGCGTTTGAAATAACGGTTTTAGCATGCTTGCCGAACATGGTATTAACACCACCAATTGCCTGCTCTAAATTGGCAAAAGATTTAACAGACGCTGCAACAGCTCCCACGACAGGAAGCGTGAATGACTTGGTCATTCCCATACCAACAGCACTCATCGCAGAACCTGCTCCTTTTAGTGTTCCAGCTATTTTTTCAAAACTAGAACCAGTTTGTTGCTTTAGACTGTCTATAGATGTTTTAGCTTGAGCTATACCTCGTTGAAAGTCTGAGACATTCGCACGTAGAATGGCAGTTACATCAAAATTTGCCACTTGTTACCCTCCTTCCTAACGCATTCTTTTGCGTTGATTCATCATTCTATTTCTGTCGGCAATAGATAATGTTTTCGCTTTTTTTTGTTGTTTTTTCGGAGCTTCAAACAAGTTATTAAAGGCTTCTTGGTGATTGTAAAAGTCATCGAATGTCTTATAAGCAGATTTCGTGTTATTTCCTTTGCCTTTTGTAGCTTGAACGCTTTGATTAAACCAAGCTTGGATAGCAAGATGATGACGTTTTTCCTCGAGTTGTATAGCATAAGCGAGATTGTAGACCTGAAACTCAACTAATGTCGTATTGTAAGCCTCTTGATAACTCATTCCATGACGAGCAATCAGCATAGCCATTGCCTCGGTTGGTCCTATCTCTGGACTATTGTCACTTTGAGACTTTATTGCACGTTCATTGCTAGTTTTAAGAGTGGTGACTTTTTTAACTCGTCAACAGTTTCGTTGACAACATCTTGATATTTACCGTTTTCAGCAAGTTCGATGATGTACGCTTCGATATCTGCGTCGCTTGGTTTTTGTGGCTCGTTTGCAGTTGCAGCCTTGATGATATCCACAAATGCCATCGGATCGTTCATCCCAACGCCGACATTCAAAAGCGTCATAGCGCCATATTTGGTATTCATGCCCTCAATCGTTGCAGCATGCATTTCGTTCATTGTTTTCAAAAAGCCAAGACCAAATTTCAAAGTGTAGTCTTTCCCACCAATTGTTAAAATCATGTTTGTTCTCCTTAAAAAATCGTAAAAAATAAAAGGGAGCCACTTGCTCCCTAGTATTAAACTTCCTCGTCGTCGCCTTTCTCTGCTGCGAGTGTGTGGTAGTCGTACATCGCTGCTTCGACTGCCGCAAGTTGTGTCTCTGTTAGCGTGTCTTTTGCTTCAATACCGTTACCATTAATTGCCATTTCGTAAGAAAGTTCCACTTTGTCGTCAGCAGGTGCTGAAATTTCAAAATTGCTAAAGTAGCCTTGGTAGTATTCGACATCATATTTTCCAGATTCATCTTTAGACCCAAGATCTACCTGCCATACTTCAACAAGGTCTTTAGCTTTGTACCATTTGCGCAATTCACGCCACATATTAACAGTTTCTTTATCGTCTTCACGATAAGCAAGTGATGTAAATTCCCCGCTTGAGTCACCATCAGTAATTGTGTTGACGTTACCGTCTTTAGTGATGGTACTTTCTGTTTCTTTTTCGGTATTCAGCGTATGTTCCGTTTGAAAGCGAACCTTACCAGCATCCTGCGTGGTACGGTCGGCAAAACGACGGAAAAACACAATTAGGTCTTTACCATTAATTAATGTTGCCATTTAGTCTCCTTTTTTTGTAAATGTAAAAGTAAAATCCAGCACTATGTGTAATAGTGGCTGGACATCTGTGTTATCGGGTATTAGTTGTTTCGTGACAGTCTCGTATGACAAATGATAATCATATCCGTCGGTAATACGCCTTGCCTCGTTTTGAATATAGGCGCTTATATCATCTAAATTAGCCCTGTCAGTGCGTAATCCGTAGATGTGGACTGTTTGCCTCACCGACCCAAATAAATCGTTATTTGAGGCTTCTGTGGCGTTCTGTTCACCGATATACGCAAAGGGATATTTAGTTTGAGCGTCTGGCACGTAATCGTATGTATCAACACGGATAGCAGACAAGCTAAAGAGACGTCTAAATAAAGCATGATTCGGTGTCATTTAAACGCTCCTTTCATAACATCAGTCATCATTTTCTTAAATTCCGGTTCGATTTTCTCAATCATAGGACGAATGTGCGGCGTGCCTGGCTGGAATCTAGTCCCGTATTCTTGGTAACCTGCATATCCTGCACCTGAGGTAATATGTGCTTCCATCCCTTGATAAGACGAGGTGATAGATTTTTTCAAAAAACTAGTATCAACCGGTGCTAGCTGTTTAGAAATAGATTTTCCTTTTTCGCCCATATTCTTGACAACTTTGACCGATTGCTCAACTGCCTTTGGATGAGCATTGCTAATAGTTGCAGTTAGCTTTTCCATACCCTGCCATTTAACAGACATATCAACCACCTACCTTTTTGAGCCTGACAGCTCCCTTGACAGGAGCATCAATCTGATCCATAGGGACATATTTGCTACCGTCATAGATAGCGGTAGCAAAAGGCTTCTGCTTCTGCTGAAAACGGCAAATCATGACAACATCTGTCTGATTGCCATACTCTTTCAAGACCTTGGCCTGTTGGATGAAGTTGACCAGGCAGGGCACAACTTCTTTTTGACCTTCAGCAACCTCATAGCTATCTGTTTCAGGATTGTACTTAGGCTGACTGTTCTCACGGATGAGAGTAATGCGGTGGGGTGTCTTCATAGAAACATCACCTTGCCTTTCTCCCTCAGAGAGCCGTCAAGACCAAAATCCTTATTCAAAATTTTCATGTAAGGCTTAAAGAGGTCATCCAGTTCCTGGTAGGTAACTGAATAGCCATCCACTGTCTCAGAGGTCACTGCTTCAGAACCTTTGCGACCATAGAGCTTGTAAACGACGTTCTCAATCATAAAATTGTATTTTGCATCAATTTTAGTTGTATCTGTCAAGAGTTTGAAGTAACTTTCAGCGTCATCAACTAGATCTTCAATGAGTTCCTTTTCTTCTTTATCGTCGGAGGAAATACCCAACCGACGTTTGATTTTAGCAAGTTGGGTATCTGTCATATTATTCCCCTTCAGCAGCATCAAGCAAAGCTTTCAATTCATCCTTGCTAGCACGGGAACCGTATTTGATACCAAGTTCATCCAGTTTGGCTTTGAGTTCCTTGACACTCAAGTCACCTTCTGTCTTAGTATCTGGGGTCAAATCCCCTTCAGCACCATTAGACTCAATGACACCCTTACCAAGCAGTTCCTTGATACGATTGTCAGATACGTTCAACCCTTCGCGGGGGAAAGTGTCCCCCTCTTCGTAAAAACGACGGTTGTCTTTGGTGTCGATGATGTTACGGGTTACGATGTAAGCCATATTAAACCTCCTCGCCAGTAGCGGTCAACTTCGCAAAAGCGTTAGCCTTAGTGATCATAACGGCCACATCCATAGTAGCGCGAATAGCAATCATTTCCTGTTCGAAGAGGTTTACAGGCGTGTCATCAGCGTTCTTGACGGTCGAAATCTGCCCTTCCTCTGAAATCTTATAAGTGATGTTGTACGGAATACCGTACACCAAGTTGTCAAAGTCACCAGCGATCAAATCACCTTTTTTGAGGTTGGATGATTTCATGTCTACTGCCGTGATCCCGTCAATGATATTTTTGGATTTGTCATAGATAGACACCTTGTCACCATCACGAGCCTCACGAAGAGCAGAACGGTTCTGCACCTTAGAAATAAAGGCGTTAGGCTCGATGTCAGAATCATAAAGAGCATCTTCCAACTTCAAGATGTTTTCGTAGTTGATAGGACCCACGATGACCTTGCTAGCGTCCTTGGCTGCCTTAGCCACAGAGTTTTTAAATGGTGTCTCAATGCCCAAAATACCAGCTTCGTCAATCTTCTTGTAAAAGGCCTCAACGATTTGTGGCTTCATCTCTTCGAAGAAACGCTGCCAAGTGTAAGTCAAGGCTTCACGAGATGCCAAGAGGATAACACCAAGCTTATGGGCACGGATAACACCTTTGGCCAATTCTGGCTTACTGGTCTTGATTTTCTCGGTTTCGTTTACCCAGTAAGCTGAAATGCCATCTGTTTGGAAAGTGAATTCTTTCTCTTGCTGGCCATCCATTTCAATGTACTTGCCAAGTTGCATGACAAGAGAGTTTTGAGCGACTTCCTTCATGATGATGTCTGTAAATTCTTTGTGCAATGTCCCATCTTTCTTTTGAGAGACAAGGACGTTTTCAGGGTTAAAAGTTTGTACTGTCATTTATTGACTCCTTATTTGATAATGCGAGAGCCTCGGAAGATGTCGCCAGGGCTCTGTTTGCTAGAACCACCGAAAGAAGACGACACTTTTGGAGGTTCGGACTGCGTAAATTCAGCTTTAATTTCGCTGATGATACTTTCAAAATCAGCAATTGCCTGCAAAGTTCCATCTGCGGTATCTTTGACCACAAATCCAAGCACCTTGTCATTAACTGGCAATTTTCGGTCTGAAAGTGTTTTGATAGCTTCATCTGTCAGCTCACGCTTGGTTTGTTCCTTCTCTAGGTCAGAAATCTTATCAAGCAATTTTTGTTTTTCAGCTTCAGCTACTTGTTTGCGGTACTCTTCCAGTTCCTTTCCTGAGAGTTCGTTCTCGGCCTTGTACTGTTCAAGAGCTTGTGCAATAGCTTCTTGTGTCGCCTGGGCATGCTTTTCTTCTGCCTGCTTCAAACGACGCTGCATTTCAGCAAGTGAGACTGTTTTTTCAGGTTCTGGCGGATTGCTAGCCTGTCCGTTTTGACCTTGTTCAGGATCAACTGCTGGATTGTTATGTTCTTCTGCCATTTTATGGCTCCTTTCTTTTACGCTTTTACGTGCAACCTCCACGAACTCATGCAGCTTTTAACGAGAATCAGCACGGTTTACTCATGTCTATATAAAAAGACCATGTAAAAACACAGTCTTATCTATATTTCTGATTACATAATAAAGATAAATAAGGAATGCTAACTCCAAAGAGTTCTGACAATTCTCTTAATTTTACTCCAGATTTTCTCATCCTCCTTATTGTATCCACCTCTTTGTCAGACAGCTTCGCAGATGGATTATTTTCGCCCGACATATTAACTTTTGAAGTATTCTTAGCAGGTATAAAAAGTTTTGTTTCTAAAGCATGCGCAACATTCTCTTTTCTTGTTACCCATTCCAAATTAGATATACGATTATCATTTTTTATACCATTAATATGATTTACTTCTACTTGTTCTAAACGTCTACTGCAAAAAACTTCGGCCACCAATCTATGTACTTTACGGGTTATGCATCTATTTTGTATTGATAAAGTTATCCGCTCGTAACCTTGCTTATCAAGTGTTTTGGAAAGAAGATGTCCTTTATAAAATACTTGCTTACCATTGCGATAAGTAATAATCCTATCTTTTGTAGCAACGTTCCCCAAATTACTTACAATGAGCACTTCAGGAAATTCAAGCGAGTCTCTCCAAATTTCCTCAGTCACGCTACACCCCCTTCTTAACAGCTTTTTCGATAATTTCTCTGTGTTCCGTGGCTAGGCTGTCCATGCGATATCTAACCAAGTTGAGAAGAGCAAAATGCTGTCCGTGGCAAGCAATCAAATCATGATACGTCCAGTAATCATCAAATTTTGGCTCTTTAGATAACCAATCATGGATAAGGTCAAGGCTCTCCCTGATTTCTTGCATGTTAACCAGCGAGTCCTCGTAACTAAAAATCAAATCTGCTTTAGCCATAATAAAAACTCCTTTAGTGTATGACAAAGAAGCTCTTTTCTGATATAATTATTTCAGAAAGAGTTTCTTTCGGGTGATACCATGTACTAGTCGGCTTGGCGGTTTGAATAGTACCTGGTATTTTTTATTTTTCGGATTTCAAAAGGTCAATTCCCTTTAAAATCGCCTCAGATTTGCTTAATTTCTTAGCATTGGCTACATCTTCTAGCGTCTGAAACTCTGTCTCAGTCATTTTTACTGTAACCTTACGATTTTTAGGATTTTCACTTTTAGGTCGTCCTACTTTTGCAGTCATTTCATCACCTCTTTTCAGACTGTACCAAAATTATATAATGGTACAGCCTAAAAGTCAAGAGGTTTTTGAAATTTTTTTGCCATAATAAAAACCGTCTGGATTTCCAAACGGTTAAATGATAGTCTTTCCTGCTGTCAAGATGTGGGACCACCTCCTAATCTTTGATTGCTCGGTTTGAAACTTTAGTATAGACATCTACATAAGTTTCTGCTTTGTCGCCATTGTAAGTAACCTCAGCGTAATCTCCGCACATTTCATCGGATTTAAGCTGATTAGTGCCGACCAACGCTTTCCAGTTCTTTAGAGTTTTACTAAACCAGACGACAAAACAGTCTTCAGTCTTGATTTCACGACCTGACAGATGCGAAAATTCTTGAGCTGCCAATTTCTTTCGCTTTTTCTAACATAATTTCCTCCTTAACGTTTCCAAAACGGTTTCTTAGTTTTTTTGATTTCTGCCACATCATCTTCGAGGATTTTCTGATAGGTTTCCAAATCGTCAAATCGCTTGTTGGTTGCCTCTACAATTTGTGAGTTGACCTTCTCCATCCGCTCCACAATCTTCCAGAGTTGGTTATTCTGGTCAAGCAGAAACTCTATGGCACTTCCAGCTATTCGTAAAGAGTTTTCTAGTTCACGTTTCTTCTTAATACGTTTGTTCATGGTTTCCTCCTAAAAATTTATCTTTAATTTGAATAAGTAAATCATACTCCGATTTAGGAATTGTTAACATTTCCGGACCTGTTACTTTAAATCCAGTAAATTCGCCGTTATTTATCTGATGTTTCATTTTTTTCTCCATTTTTGGGTACAAAAAAAGCACCTAGATTATAATCTAAGCGCTCTAAGAGTAGTGGACGGTGTGCCTGTCCCGTCATCTCATGCTATGAAGCTGCGTAGCGACACTAAATCTCTACTTCACCTCTCTTCACTAGAATTATATCAAAACTACTCATCTTTGTCATAGATTTTTTTATTTTTTCTCAATATCCTTCGGATAGTTTTATCAGATACCCTCATAGCAGTAATAATAGAGTTATCTCTTTCATCACTAGATAACCTAACTGCTACATTGACATTATTTTCAATCCCTTTACCAATGACTAACAGACTGTCCTTGTTCTTATGATCCACAAGAATTTTATCTGGTTTCTTGATAACTTGATGGACACTGCCTTCAACATTTTTACCGATGTCAGCATGTCCTTCAAGGATATGTTCTAATCTTTCTTGCCGTAAAACAATAGCCGACCTATTAAAAAAGGGAAATTCTTTTGATACTTCTTCTTCAGCTTTTTTGGGGAAATGCTCTTCAAAAAGGACTTCTTTAGGATTAAAAACAATTCTTTTGCCCTGTTCACCGGTGACTTGTGCCTGTTTTGGTTTCTTTTTGATTTCCTCACCCCAAACACCATTTGGGGCTTCACGGTCAAGCGTGCTACCACCAGCTCTGTAATCCATCTTGATATGACCATAACTAGAACACCTACAATTGGGGTGCATAGGGTACATATTTACCCCTTTTTCCACTTTATCAATCGGTATCGCCTTTTTATCTAATGGAGTACAAATGTCACAAGCACCAGGTTCTGCCACATAGATTAAGTGGGTAAAGTCGTTTTCTTTTAACATAGCCAATTGGGTGTCAGCGTTAATCCGTGCTATCTCTGTCTTTAATAAACGCTTAGCATTCTGTGCGCTGGTACCATATTTTTTAGCTAATCGCTTCATTTCCTGCTTATAGCCCATCATATCGGTAAAAATACGGTTGAGAGAACCAAAAACATCACGTTGTAGGGTTGCTTGAAGCCCTAAATTTCCCCATACACGATTCGAAAAAGTCTGCCCATAGAAATCAGCGTCTAAAATGCCCTGTAATCGTCTTTTTACTCCAGATGAAGAATTACCCAAAATGCCAGATTGACGCTTAAATTCAAGCTGTTGTTCATCATGACGTGCCTTATCAAAGATTTCATTGACCTCTGCGGTTAGATTTTGGATTTCAAGCGCTAATTCCTGTTTGAGTAGCTCTAAACGGCTAACTTTCATCTTGAGATTGTAAGTTCTTAGCCATTGATTTGTCCCAGGACTAAAATCTTTCTCTCTGACAGCCTTAGCAGCCTTGTCATTGAACTTGGTCACGTCCATTTCAGAGACCCTTTTCATTGCCTCCTGCTTGGTCAGACCTTCCTTTCCAGCGTAGGCCATGTAGAATTGGTCAATCTGTGCTTGCATTCGGTCATAGGACTCTTGGTAAAGCTGAGCAAGCACCTTGTCCCTCTCCAAGTCACGCTTCATCAACTCTGCTTGAGCTTTTCGCTCTGCATTATACCTTTGATTATCAATTATCCGCTTGTCCGTCATCTGACTCACCTACAATCTGGCCAACCTCAATATCACTGGAACCACCCTGCTTCAAAATCCGACCTTGCTCTTTCTTATAGTCAGTAAAGCTGGCATTTTCCATGAGTGTCTCTTGTGAAATCTCACCGCCAGCCTCAATATAAGCCTTGATTTCCGTCCAAACATCTTGAGGGATATTTGGATGAAAAGTAAAGGTCAACTTGTCAGCTTCAATCACTGGGGCACTAATGGCCTTATGAATGTTGCTAATAAGCTCATACCGTCTACGCAAAGCCTTTGTAAAATAGGTTTCCTTGTCTTTTCGGACCTGCTCCAGTCCAATCATCTTGTACAGCAGTGCGATTCCTGAAGATGTTGAGTTAAAGCGGTCATCATCTAGATTGGGGATACGACTAAAACGGTAAATGTCATTTGCCAGACGATTTTTATAAGCCTCTGTACCGTTGACATCATATTGCTTGTAGATGTAACCTGCATCCGCTGTCGTTTGCTGACCTGTTTGAGAAATTCCAGTCTTCAAAAGAAGCATGTTTGCGTCTTTCATTTTGGCTGCACTCTCCGGATCAAGTTTGATGCTATCAAGATCTCCTTTAATCAACAAAAGAGCATCATTCAGGTCTGACATATAATTGGCCGTGTCAGACTGGCCAGCGTCGTAGGCATCAATGAGCGAGATCTCACTTTCATAGTCACCCGTTCTAAAACGATTATTCCACCATTCAACAACTGGTACATCATTGTAATTGTGCTTGTTTGCACCTTCCACAATCAGCCTAACTGCATTGTGAGAAAATGGCTTGTAAGTGATGACCTGGTCTTTTGTATAAACCGTCATGTTAACCTTGTCAGCATAGATTGGCAAATGCACAGCTGCAATGATGTTTTGTTCAACCGTCAAATCACGGATGACAAACATTTCAAGTGGACTGATGAGAACTACCCGATCAATCTTATCTTTGTCTCTAAAATGATACTCATAAGCTCGACCATAAACAGAAGCATCAAAAGCCAAGTCACTGTTTAAGGCATTAATGTCATTTTGCCACTCAATTTCTTTGAGGGTGTTCAGCTGTTCACCGTTGCCATCTATTACCCCCAGGGTTACGGGATTTCCAATGACATAGCTAGTAGCAAAACTGGAGATATAACCGCCCCACTTATGTCTTACTCGGTAATCTGCCTTTTCATCATCAAGGCGACGGTGTCCAGCCAAAATGCTGAAATTATCCCCTTGAGCATATGAAGACAGAACCTTCAAACGGTTTTTCTGACTACCAAAAAAGGCTGCCAGCATATCTCTGAAAGCCTTTCTGCCTTTATCAGTATTCAGCAAGTCATCTGAACTGCTGTACCTGAATTGTTCATTTGCCAGGTTATCAAAAACCAGGCTGTCATTCCTAGTCTTGGTCACAGTATCAATACCGTGTTCAAACTCATTTACTTTATCCACTGCTTACCTCCTGAACAGTCTATTGATTTTCTTAATCGTCTTATCAACGTTTAGGTCTTCCTTAGCCTGGTAAATCCTATCTTGGATAGCATACCTGATTGCATCTAAGCAGTGGTTATAGCTATCAACTGGTTCATTGATGTATTCATTTGTCTTCTTGTCTTTCTTCCAAGTGTAATTCTCAAGCTCTTCAATGGTCTTCACGCATCTTTCATCAACAACAATGTCATATTGAAGAATGTACTGAATGCCCTGCATGACTGATCCAGGACCTTTCAAAGCGTCAACCACTCGGCTGATGCCACGGTTACGCAATTCCTGATTAGATTTCTTTTCCGCTGAGTCAGCCCTGATTTCTTCCTTGCTATATCCCAGGCTTTGAATAGCCTCAGCGATCTTGTCATTGGTCAGGTTCTTTCTCACATATTCTTCCATGATGTAGAGCTTTCTGTTTTCGTCATCAATCTTGACATGCAAAAATGCTGACGGGTCATTGATGAAACCATAGTCAAGGCCAAAGTAAGAGGGTAAATGTGCTAGCTTGTCTTTGTTAAGCAGCCTTTTCTCATACTTAGGGAAAACAAGCTTATCCAGGGTTGCAAACTCACCCAAAGCGTAAATCTTGTAATAGGCTTCATTTCTGTTCGCTAGTTCCTCGATATTTTCCTTAGTCACATCATCTAAAAAACGATTGTCTTTATAAGATGTGTGATAAACCACGGTATTTTTAGGAGACTTTACAAAAAAAGCATTATAGGTCCAGTTAACCTTGGACACTGGATTAAACATCAAGTAGATTTGTTTTTGCTTATGCTTGCGATCACGTAGACGTAGGGTTAGCTGTGTGTAATCGTCCAAGGTAAACTCAGAAGCCTCTTCCATGACCACATCGGACACACCCTTGATAGATTTGATTTTTTCAGGGTTGTCTAACCCCTTAAAAATGAACTGAGCACCGTTGGGCAACTCAATCCTGTATGCTGAATTGTTGACCTTGCACTTGTCCAAAAGGTCCCAGGCATCAAGACACTGTTTGACATCCTCAAAGATTGAGTCATAGACCGTTGAACCAACCTTCCGTAGAAACAGAACCTTGCGAGGATGCTTCCAGTCTTTGCAAGCCTTGTAAACAACTTTCTGAATAACGCCGTGGCTTTTTCCAGAAGAGGCACCGCCATAGTGAATTTCAGTGAAGGTGTTATAATCTTCAAGCTTATCATAGATATGCTTGTTAAAAACCCTGCTAGGATACTGAATGAGAATGTTGATTTTCGGCCTAGTCTTCGTCAGCATCCCACTCACCTAATTTAATTTCGATAGTGCGCTGAGTAATATCAACATTATTTTGATACATGCCCAAAGTTTTAGCGTACTTATCAGAGGCTGATAACATCACAGACAGGTCCGGAGGCACTTCTTTGACAGTTTGATAACCCTCACCGTCTCCTACAAGCTTCACATCGTTGATTTCACGCCTAATAACCTTGGCCCAAAACTGTTGAATATCAACTGAATTAAGCAGAGAGAGTTCCGTTCTACGTTCGTCAAAGGCGTTTTTAAGCTGTTCAATGACTGGCGGAATATGTACATACTTTTCCATACCAGCTAACATGTTATGAGCTGTTTTTCCTGCACTTTTTTCGCTAAATCCAGCTTCTTTGGCTGCCTGCGTAGCGTTCTGAAATCCGTTAGCCATGTAAGCGAGAACGAAAGACTTCTGTCTATTTCTGGAGGCTGGCCAATCTGACATCAAGTCAATAGCCTCTGCTTTTAATTCTTGAATTGCTAATTCTTCACGTTCATTCATTGCCAACCTCCTTTCTGACAAAACAAAAAGCAAGACACTTGATAGGTGCCTTACCCTTATTTCTGGATGGTACTATAATAGCACGATAGTTACTGCAACGAACTGCAAATTTACTGCGTTTTACTGCAAATTACTGCACAAAACTGCATCTAGCTGCTTGATAGCTAGTCGTTTTACTGTATAAAACTTACGCTCTGTGTAATACTTGCCGATGCAATCACTAGGATACTCTTCGGAGATATACGCTCTGATAATCAACAAGCGATACTCTGCGTCTAACTGATCAATCACATTAATAATCTCTTGCTTACGTTTTAAAAGCTTGTCAATTTGTTCTCGGTTGTAATCAGAAGTATCTATGATAGCGATATTTTTATCCTCTTGCGACTTCCGCAGTCCACCTGACACACGCATATCGGACCACTGCGGGCTAGAAAGCAAGGAACTCTTTGTGCGCTCGATATCCAATTTTAATTCCATGATAATTTTCGGGATTGTCTGCAATTCTTTCAGCAACTTTTCCGCCTCTGTTTGACCTTTACTCACCTTTGCCCTCCGTGATATAATTATAGTGCGAATATAATTATGGGCTGGCTCGGGTGAGTCGGTCTTTTTTTATTTAGGCAAAGGCTTTTTAGTGATGTAGGAATCATCAATGACTATTCTCTGACGTTGCCTAACTGGCAATGGCTTATCCTTTCTTCGAGCAGGCACACGATCTTCTCTTTCACGCTTTCTGAGACCTATTCTTCGCGCCTTTTCTTTTACAGACCTCTCTGTCCTCTCTAATTTGTAAGCCAGTTGCTCAAATGTCATTCTGCTAAAATTCTCTTTTAAAACGTATAGTTCCCTTTGGGTCCAAGGACGGACAAGTCCTCGTTCGCTATCTCTTATATTTAATTTACGATTTAGCTTTGTGACAAAATCTTTTGATACACCCACACGAGAAGCAATCTCGTTGTTTGATAAATCAGTTTCTTTTAGTAAATCCACTATTTTAAATTTTATTTCGTCAGATATTATTTTTGCCATTTAATCCCTCCAAAAAAGTAAAGTTTATACATGTCATTCTTCAACTCGCTCATCTCCCACCTCTTCAACATCATAATCATAAAAAGTGTACCCATTCTCATCACACCACAGAGGGTAACCATGTGTAGTAAGTACACTCTCGGCTTTGGTAAACGCTTCATCATAATTTCTTGCTACAAAATATAAGTTATCAAACTGATTTTCATTAGTAGCTACTGTTATGTATTCTTTCATTCTTCAAATTCCTCCATCAAATCTGGGTTTTCATAGATATTTCCGCAAACTTGTAAATCTAAATAATCAGACAGGTACTCTTCGCCAACACCTACCCGCAATACTTTCCATGCCAAATCTTCTGAACTATAAAACACTCTGCCAATAATACGACCTGTCCACGGTTCGAGTACAATATCAGCATCAAATATATCAGAATTATTACAATCTTTTTTACCTGTGGATTGCATAACAATTAACCCTGATTTTTCAATAGGTACAGCACCAATTAAATTTCTATGTTGCCTACCCATATCGTAAATTAGACCATTTTCTGTAATATAAAAGTGTTTGACCCACTTGTTATGAAAGGTATCCCAAACCCTATACTTCGTAATCATCGTTTACCTCCTGAAATAAATCTATAGTCCTCTCTTTTTGTTCGACAAAATCCTCGATTCTCTTACGAGCTGTGTTAAAAATGTTCTCGTCAATTTCAAATCCTACATATTTTCTATTTTTTTCAATACACGCTATTGCAGTCGAACCCGAACCTATGAAACAATCTAACACTAACTCATTTTCTCGACTAGAATTTTCGATAATTCTTGACAAAACTTCAATTGGCTTTTGCGCAGGATGGTATCTTATTCCTGTAAAATTAACCGGTTTCATTCTCCAAACATCTGGCTCTGACATAGAGAACCTTGCTTTTGTGTCGCCTTTTGTGCAATAAATTATAAATTCGTGCCTAAATCGATAGAAAGAACCAGCTTTTATCCACTCGTAATCCCAAACGATGCAATTTCTGATTTTAAATTTTTGCTCTAACAAAGGATACAGCAAAGGATACGTACGCCAATCAGTAAAAAGATAAAGTTCCCCACCATGTTTCAACACACGCTCCATTTGTGAAAATAATTCCTTGAAAAATGGAACAATTAAATTATTATCAGAAAAATTACTTCTTGCCCCATTACTTGAAACTCCTATTGAATATGGTGGATCTGTTACGATTAAATCTACAGATTCATTTTTTAGCTTCAGAATTCCATCTAAACAATTTTCATTTAATATTTTGTTTTCCATCACTCCACCTCCTTCGCGAACCCTGCTTGCCAAACCCATTCAAAGTCTTTTCTAATTTCCTCTTCTGTTAGTTGGTTATTTATATCCGTTTTCCATGTTTTGTTACGTGTATACTTAAGACATACCCTACCTGCTAACCATCCAATAATAATGCTGTACCCATCACAATTAGGATTAGGTATCTCAACTGTGTATAATTTAGGGTTTTCTACTGTATAACCGTAGCCATATGCCAATGTAAAAACAATTTCATTATCACCAATAGATAACCACTCTTCGGTCTTACCATAACTTATCCTAATAGAGTGAAACATTGTATAACCTTCCATTTTACAATGATCAATCCAATCTGCTACATATTGAGGAATACTTGGTCGCTCAGGTATATCCGTAATAATATTCTCAGGTTTTGCCCAAAATTCTCGTTTATTTTCACTTATAAGAGTTACTTCTCCATCTCTATCAATATTAGGATTTTTAATTTTGGCTCTAACTAAGACTTCCTGTCCCTGTTTAAATTCTGAATTATTCATAGTATTACTTAACCTCCACTGGCTCAGCCCACTTCCAAGCCCATTCAAAGTCCTTACGTATTTCTTCTTCTGTGAGTTGATAGTGATGGTTACATTTCCAATCTTCACCATCAACTTTAGTTAAAAACACTTCACCATCTAAATCTTTCCCTAAAATGGTATATTTAAAGTTTGGGTCATTACGGTTAGGTATCTCAACCGTGTACAGTTTTGACTGTTTGACTGTATAGCCATTGATGAGAGCATTCAGCAATAGTATTTTCAAATCATCTATGTTTTTCAGACTTCCTCGTAATTCATTGTACCTAGTTGTTCCAAAACCAATTTCTTTTCCTTCATTGTCAGTTAAAAAATAGCCCCATCCTACCCTACTGATATAATGTAGTGCTTTATTTTTGTTATAAAAAGATTCTAAAAACTCTGCTTGTTCCTTCGTTAACTCTACTTCGTTTGTTTCTGACATAATTTCTTCGGGTTTTGCCCAAGTTTCCCAATCAGAGTCATTACCAATTAGTATCTCTCCATCGCTATCAACATTAGGGTCTTTAATACTAAACTTAACCCAAACTTCCTGTCCTTCTTTAAATTCTGTCATAATAAATCCTTTCGGGTTCTTCCACATTTGGTGCATTTGTAATCTGCGTATGTCAACAGTGGTGGTTTATAATAATCATGCTTACACCATAACTCTTTGTGTAGTCGTTTTATCTTGTAAATCATGTCCCAAATCATTCAACTCCCCCTCTCCAAAATATACTGCGGTGCTTTATCACCTTTATCCAAAAACTGACTTTCGTCCTCGTTAATCACAAACCGTCCATAACCAACAACATCGATATAACTATCTGTCTTGCCGGAAATATACCCAACACCACCAAATGATTCTGGCAATTTTGAGACACGCTCGAGAAGGGCTTTGTTTTGCTCTCTAAGCGTTTTATTTTCATGTGCGGTAAATAGTGCCACAATGACAATTAAAACTCTACAGGCGATTAATACGACTGTAATTAGAGGTTTTAAATTAAATGATTTACGTTTCATTTTCTAGCTCCTCGAATACAACATAATAGCAATAGTTATAACTACCGTAGTCGACAATAAGCTCAGCTTCCTTGTGCCAGTGACGATAATAAGGGGAGTTAAACTTATTAATTTCTTTGACATGTTTCTCGATAAGAGCAAAAGCTTCGCTAGTAGTTTTGCAAGTTCCAATCAATGTGCGTTCTTCGCTGTTTCCGTGATAGACTTTCATCTAATACCTCTCAATAGTGATTTCTCTTGCATACTGCAAGTTAATATAACTGGTTCGACCTTCACCCGCTGACAATGGCATTAATTCTCTTTTGTTAAAGTGATAAATCAACTTATTTTCAAATTCATCAGGCAGGTTATATAAATCAAGACTTTCGAATTTACTATCGGTCATTCTGATACTTACTTTTTTAATCATATTCCTGTGCTCCCAAATCCGATTCTTTTACAAACGTTCCGCCAATCATCTTGCCTTTACGGTTTTTGATTTCGTTGTAAGCATAATTTAGACACCCTTCAACGTCTAAATTCAGTTGGTCAGCTAGCACAATCAATGTGACTAGACTATCACCAATCGCATCGCGCAGGGCAAGGTATGGTTCTTCATATTTCGTTGGCTTCAAAAGTACATCTCGGATTTCTCCGACTTCTTCTGTTACCCGCATCCATTGGATGTTTGGGTCTGCAAGGTGTAGGTTTCGGTCATGCGACCATTCGATAACTTTAGTGATTAGTTCGTTCATTTCAATTCCTCAATTTCTATTTCAATTTTGTATTTTCCTTTGATGCCACTCAATCCACCATATTCAAAAGACAAACGTTGTAAAATCTTGTAATTATCATCTATCCAAAGACCGCCCTCGGTATATCCATCAATCAAAGCTTTAATCGTTGGATATAAATTTGGTGGGTCTAGCCGTCGTCTTGTTGGACTAAACACTGTTACGACTACTTGACAAGGACAGCTCTCGGAAAAGCTATCTCTGTCTTCTGGTCGTATGTCAGCTTTAGCTAGATATTTTAATTGCTTGGTTATCTTCGCTTGTTTGTGATAATGCAATCGGTCATTTGAGTTGATCATTTGTTTGAGTTGTTTCGTGTTCGATAAAATGTACTCAAATTTCATCGTTAGTCAATTTCCTCGTCATCATAACCAATACGTTCAGCAACAATACCATTAGCTGTCCGTTTTTGATACGACGGTGACGCGTACCAGGCAATCGTTTTAGGCTCAACATCGAATTTTTCAGCTAACTCATATTTAGTCCCTATATCCAAAAATTCATCACCTCTGTACAGAGCGTATAACATATTTCTCATAATTAATCCACTATATGTTTAATTAAAACCAAGCCCGCCTTTTATTGTGTGAGAATATGGCTAAGCGGGACTTGTGAAATCCTTATATTATCCGACCAGTTCATGATCAGTAAAATAAAGCGTAATTCTAAGTTGCTTTTTTCGTGATTCCTAGCACGTTATTTTTATTTTTCTTTTTTGCTATATTCAGCTACTTGTTTTACTTGCTTATTTATTCTCACCACCCACACAATTCATTGAGTTGTTCTTGAGTTACTGGCTCTATGTGTTGATAACCACTGACTTGATAGTTTTTCTTGTACTCAAAGCCAATGCTTTTCAAGCCAGATTTGAACAACTCTTTTTCTGCAGTGTCTTCAAAATACACTTCCAAGAACATTTTTTGCTTGTATTGTTTTGAGTCATTTTCAGCCCCTGTGAGCGTTTCTTTCTCAGGGCGGGATAATTGCCCTTCATCCAAAATCTCACCCGTTTCTGATTCAATTTGGGGCAAATCCTGACGATTTTGAACTTGTTCTTGTTCCTTAGCTCGCTGAGCTGCTAAAAGTTGCTCTCTTTCTTCCTCGGCTTTCCGCATTTCTGCCTTTTGCTTTTCGAAGAGGTAGTCAGATTTAATCTGTTCTAGTACCTCTACAAGAGTTAAATCTTGTAGCATACGGATATAAGGCTGGTCAGTCATACCGTACTCCGCACATTGTCCTGAGATAGCCGCTTTAGCTTTCTCATACTCCTGCTGCTTTTGATATTCAAATGTGACTAAGTCATCAAGGCTTTTCATCGTCACTTTTTTCAAGGTCACACCGTCTGCCATAAAGTCAGCCGCTTTGATATATTCTGTGGCTTTAGCGTCAAAAATACGAGGGTCTAGCATATACTCAGCCGCTTTGTTGGCTAGGTAGCCTTTGACTGTGTCAAGACGGACTTCTTTCTGATGTGTCTCAATAGCTTTGATACTCTTGTCAAATTCGCTAACAACTTCTTCAAAGGGTTCAATGATTGATTTTGCATATTTGTCCCAAGCATTTGCCGTCTCCGATAACAGATTTTTAGTATCGATTCTGATGCGGTTTTTATTCTCAATCATTTTGTTGAGTTCAGCACGTTTTGTTTTATCATCTTTTAAGGTAGTTGCTGTAGCAATATACCCCTTATATTTTTCAGTAGCCTCTTTCAAATCATTCTCAAAGGACTCCCGGGTTAATTCATCAGTTGTTACCAGTTCATAGATTTTACTGATTTCCTGTCCATCAATTACTTGTAATTCTTGCATAGTTTCCTCCTAGTATTCCAAATCTTCCAGTAGCTCACCTTGTACTTGTTCATCACCAGGATCAATCACATCATCAGTTGGATAGCTTGTGTCCTCTTGTTTTTGAGTCTGTTCTTTCTTCATCTGCTCAATCTGCGCCATCTTACGTGCTTTTACTTCTTCTTGGGTTTCAACTGGTGTAACATCTTTAGGCGTTGTATCAAGTTGCAACTCATCAGCATCATAAGAGCTGCCTAACTCCGCTGGAAAGGCTTCTCGATAGGCAGTTACAAGAGCAACTTTACGAATCATCACGCATGGCATATTATCCCAAGTATTTGGTTTGTTTGGTTTCCCGTAAGAATTCACTTCACCTTCTTTGCGGATTTTAGAATTGTCGTACTCTTCAAAAGATACTTCAATTTCTGTGGGATGTGATCGGTCTTTTCTGTATACCTTAGCCCATCCACCCAATATGTCAGCTCCTTTCGGAATGAAGGCGCCATTCGAACGCTTGATTTCACCATTTTGCTCATAAATAACTCCTGACTCACTACCATCAAATTGCGGATGACTATCAGCTTTTTTTTCAAATGCTGCCTTAGCTGTCACAATCTGAGCTGGCTGGTTTCCGTACTTGATAAAGTAAATTTCCTTGGTAAATGGGTTCAAGTTTTGAGCCTTAGCCTGAGCGATAAAGTAGGCTAATTCCTCATCACTTGCCTTACCTTGAGGGTCAAGGTATTTTCTGATAATGCCGCTGTTAAGTAGCTGAGGGTTGGTCAGAAAATCCCCTTTTGCTTCTACGATTTGATTATTAGTCATCTTCTTCTCCTTCATAGTGTTCTTTGTTCATAAGCTACCTCAAAGAGTTTTATCTTTGTATTTAGCAAGTTCCTGTGCCATCATTTCCGACAATTGTGTTTTCTGAGTTTGATATTTCTCTATCATTGGTACATTGGCATCTATCAGTTGTGAAACCCACTCACCTACAACTTCAGGAACAGTTTTACCTTTAATTTCAGCTAATATCTCTAACTTCTCTCTATCGCCCGCTCGCAATTCATACCGACCGAACGCTTTTCCTTTTGTCTTACTTGAATAATGGACCATGATAACCTCCTAAAACACATAACCGCCATCAAAATTAGCCTCGAGCATTAAATCTTCACTGTCACAAACAATGCACACGTCTTCTCTCTCGTTGCTTTCAAAACGGTAACCACATTCTCTGCAATAATATAGTCTTGTCATTGTTTATCCTCAAATAATATTCTGTTAGCTTCTTCTGATGTAATTCCTAAACCAAACGCATATAGATTAATTGGATTTAGTATCGATTTGACACCACCCACTATTTCGCCTTTTTTTGTGTACTCCACAAATTTGTTAAACGTCTCTAGACTAACTGTTCTGCCATAATATTTTTTTATGCTTCTTTGGTATGCCTCAAAAAGCGTCTGGGTCTTCAACATAGTCCTCCGGTATTTCCACCTTCAAGCTATCCAAGTCAGGGGCTTTATAGTCTGGATTAGACCATTCAGGAACATTTGTTTTTGGTGGAGTTGGTGATTTTGATTTCTGCTGTTCAAATTCTTCTTGTTCTTTGTTAGCTTGGTCAACAGTTGTAAATCCTTTTTTCTTCCAGTTATCCAGAATGCTAAAGGTGTAAGCTGGTGCTACTATCCCTTGTTCTGTCGTTCTAACAACGGCTATTTTGACCAAATCCATATCCATTCCATCAAGACCGATATAGTCCAGTAGTCGTTGGATGTGGTTATCATTTGCTTTCAATCCCTCGGCTCTGACGAATTGACCAAAATTAAGATTCGATTTTGGTGGTGGAGGATATACTCCTCTATCCTCCTCTAATCTATCCTTACCTATACTATCCTTACCTATACTAGGCGGACATTTGGTTGTCATTTGGTTGCCGTTTGGTTGCCGTTTGGTTGTCATTTGGTTGTCAAATTGGTAAACCCCAGTATTATCAAGGGATAACATGCTTTTTTCATCAGTATAAATTGTTGGTTTGATTCTATCTTTACGGATTTTATTGTTGACATTCCAATCTTTGACGACTGTCACACCACTTTCGAAAATGATAATGAAACCTTTAGCTTGGAGTAATTTCAAATCATCGATATTAGCCCCATAAGCTCGACTCAACATGCGAGCATTTCCGATAAAGCCTTCGTCATCAGCTTCCATTCCCAAGTCATAATAAAGAAGTCTAGTCGACTGGGGCATATCGACAAATTTATCGCTAGTCGTAATTTCTTTGCTAAACATTCTTCGCTGTGCCATCTATCCTCCTATCTCCCCTGCATTTGAATCACCGCTCCATACCTTACTAAGTATTCTGGTTCGGTTTTATTTTCTTGCTCTTTTTTGCCCTCTATTGGCTCGATTTTGCTCGGTGTTTTGGCTATTTGATAAATCAGCCATAGAGTAATAACAAACACGACAGCGAGCCAAAATGGGCTTAAATTAAGTTCTTGAATCATATTTCTAAAATTGCTTTCTTTAGTTATAATATCCTTATCAAAAGTAAAGGAGGTAACCCCTTATGCTTGACCCTTACATCCCTGGTCAATACATTCAAAGGGAAATTGATGAAATCATTGAATTAGTTCGTGACCGTAGCAAATTCGAACCTGTAAGAGTTCGTGAAGTCCAAGAACATATTCAAAAAATTCTTATTCAGCATGAAGCTGAGATTCTGGCTCGTCTTGAGCAAACTCAAAATCCCAAGGTTTAAGAAATACTAAATGATTTTGCTTAGCTTTTTCAATTGTTTCTTTTAAAGATTCGGAAGCATAGGGCAACTTGTCATTTAATTCTCTAATCGCCATTTTGTAATTATCGACTCTTTCTTGACTAGGGAAGGGTCGTTTTTGTGAGTAAGGGTATTTTTTAGGTCTCATTTTGTCATTTCCTCCAAACGTTTATCGTAACTTTCTAAAAAATTTATGCCCACCCGTATAAATCGCGTTTTTTGACGCCTTGATTGGCTAATTCTGCCATATTTCGGTTACTCATTGCGTCATGACGTGCTGCTTTAACTTCCCAAGGCTCCCATTTGTATTCGGGTTGTTTTGGTTGTTGTGTGAATAGTTTGTTGAAAAAATTCATGTTATGCTCCTTTAGCTTGTTTATTGTGTAGTAAATGTTCTACGTCATAGAAAACATGACCATCTGGAATAATTACCCCTGTCATATCATGATTGATAGTTCCGTCCATTAAGTGATTAGTCACTTGATATTCTTGTTGTTTTTTACGTTTCATGGTATACTCCTCTTAGTTAATTAAGTATGAGTCCGACTGCAATCGGACTTTTTTTGTGTTCTCCAAAATCTGCTATAATTTATCTGATTGACGATTTGATTAAGATTTCTACTCCTCATGAAAATCGTTAGTCAAATAAAATAGAAAGGAGGAATTTTATGAGTTTTAAAGTTAAAGGTTTAGATGATGCAACCCGTGGTTTGGATAAACTTATAAACAATGCCAAGTCTATCTCTGGCACTAATAAATATTCTTTGAATGAAATTTTTACTGCTGATTTCATGAAATCAAACACTAATTTTGATTCAATCGAAGAATTTTTAGAATCCAGTCCAGAACATATCACCACTCAAGAAGGGCTTGAAGCAGCGGACGAAACTGTTTTAGACACATTCGTTTCTGCAAATTCCAATTTCAAAACCTGGGGAGATATGTTTGGTGAAGCCACTACATCAATGATCGCTAGCAGGCTTGGTCTCTAGTTCTAATTCAAAGTCATTTAGCCTTTTAATTGCTTCTTGCAGTTCTAAGGCTTTTTTTGATACATCAAGCGTTAGTTCTTCAAACTCTTTAGAATTTTTCAATTCAACTGATACGTTTAGTTTTGATTTCATAGTGTCCTTTCTCTAGTTGTCCTTAACTGCTATAATATGAGCAGAAAGGAGGTGAAATCTATGACTAACGATAATATTTTAGACGTTGTCAACAAATCGATTAACGATAATTTCAACGTTGACAACCAGCTTGTTGAATTTGTTGTGGCTGAGTTAAATCAAATGAACCTGAGTATCAGCCAAGAACAAGCTCAACACATTGTAAACATCATCGAATATATTTCTAAATCGTCCGCTAAGAGTGGTGCCGTTGCAGCCATCAACGCCATCAATGCCTTAGTGGAATCGAATGAGCAGAAATAGTT
Source organism: Streptococcus pluranimalium (assembly GCF_047785745.1). GTDB lineage: Bacteria > Bacillota > Bacilli > Lactobacillales > Streptococcaceae > Streptococcus > Streptococcus pluranimalium_B. The sequence goes on from NZ_JBLOJT010000003.1 coordinate 36,269, forward strand.
CCTGATGTTATCTTTTTAGAGTCTAGCGGTAAAATGCTAGGCTCTTTCTTTCCACGATAAGGCCATCTATTTGGCTTCACTCCCCTCACCTCCTTTCTAATTTTGGTATAATGAAAATAAAAATAGTGGGAGTATACATATGAATATTCATTTTCTCGAAGCTTTAACAACTCAATTATCCGATGCACTTTCACATAAAGAAATCAGTCAAATGTTTATCGATTTACGCCTTCCCAAAATCGATATAGGTAATAGGCAAGTTCGTTTATACAACAGCGTGATAAGTATCTCTAATATCACTCAGTCAGACTATTCTTGGAAAAAAATCACTGAATATATAGCTCAAAAAAGAATATTTTCTCTAAATAAAAAACAATGGGAAGAGTTCAAATTATCACTTAACAAAATTCTTGTTTTTGAAGGTTTAGAATTAAATGATAGTGGAAAGTTACAACAAACAGAACGAGCAACTACATATACAGACGCTAGTGAGCGTTTTAGTAAATTGTATCCAAAGCTAGAGTTGTTAGATATACATCGTGATACTCTAAAATATTGTCAAGAGGAACTTCTTGAAGAAAATTATTTCCATGCCGTATTTGAAGCGAGCAAGGGCTTGTTTCATAAAATACGTAGCATGACCGGCTCATCACTTGATTCGGCAAGGTTGATAGATCAATGCTTTAATATCAAAAACCCTGTAGTAATTATCAATGGAAATAAATTGCAAACGTTAGATGAACAAAGTGATTATAAAGGGTTGTACAATCTACTTTTTTCAATAGCCCACCTTTACCGTAATTCAAAAGCTCACAAACTCAAATATTACAAGCCGGATAGTATCAATGACGCCATAACCGCTTTTTCTATGCTATCTCTCGCATTTAAGTTCCTTGACAATTGCAGTAATGTTAGGAGACTGGATTAACAAATCACAATATTTTGCATGGATCTCTGCCAATCTCAAAGTATTTGCATCAGGGAATGTATTTGCATCATCAAGCTCTATAAATCGCTGTGTTAAAAAATGGGATAAAAAACTAATTTGTCCAACTAAATTTCTCTGAATATCCTCGTGATACCAATTTTTTCTAGTCGGCAATCGCAAGGGTAATGTTTTTTCTTCCATAGGTCTCCTTTCAGGTTATTTGTCGTCTTCCAAAATTAAGCGTTTGGTTGTGATAGTCACTTCTTCAATCCGTGCCCGTCTCAAGCCCTCGCTGATGAAATAATCAACGATAGCACTACGGCTCATCCCTGTACCAAGTGACAAGCTGTCAACCTCGTCATAATTTTCACGACTGATAACCACTGTGGGGCGGTTGTTTCCTTTTTGCCCTGTGCTTGGTCGTCCGTATTTTTGTTTTGGCATTATAAAATCCTTTCTAACGCGATTTTTCGTGTTTTTGGTTTTAAAATTAAGCAGTTTCAACTGCTTTACTAAAAAGATATTCCAAATCGTATTCTGGGAAAAATTTTCGTTGTAAAGAAAGAGCTTCGGTAAATTTAAAATCATAAGTTCCATTGATTTTATCACTTATCGTCTGAGCTCTTACGCCAAGAAAATCAGCCATATCTACGATTGCCACACCTTTTTCTTTTCGTGCTTTATCAATGTTTAACATACTACTCCTTTCTAACGCGATTTTTCGTGTTTTTGGTTTTAAAATTAAGCTCATCTGAGCTTGATATAAGTTTATTACATTTTTTCGTGTTTGTCAACACCAAAAATCATGTTTTTTGTGTTTTTTTTGATAGACAAACGAAAAATCGTGTGTTATAATGAGAATCAGAAAGGGAACAACTATGAATGAAGAAGATTTGAAACAACTTATCCTGTCTCGTTATAGTTCTGTAAAGTCTTTTGCGGAAGATAACGATATGCCTTATTCAACTGTTCGCTCAATATTAGAGCGTGGGATAATGAACGCCAACGTTGAGAACGCTATAAAAATTTGTTCAGCTTTAGGTATTAGACCTGAAATATTCTCCCCGTTGCTAGATACAAATAAAGACAACCCCCAAATCCTCACCATCTACAACCAACTTGAGCAACAACGCCAAGAAAAAGTGGTTAAGTTTGCTCAGGAACAATTAGATGAGCAGGAGCAAGAAGAAAGCGACCTTTTTGAAGTGACTGGTATTTCTTACGCTGCTGCTGCAAGCGGACTTGGTAGAGGATTTGATGCTGATGAATACGATAGCTACACAGTTTACACAGATGAAGAACCACCACACTATGACTATGCTATCGGTGTCCGTGGAGATAGTATGTTGCCAACATATGAAGCTGGAGATATGCTTTATATCGTTGATAAAGGCATGTCAAACTATTCCGGTCAGCTATGTATAGTAGCCTATAACGGTCAGACTTTTTTCAAAAAAGTCTATACCGAGCCTAACGGACTGCGTTTAGTTTCTCTCAATAAAAAATATGATGATATTTTTATTGAGTATCCACCTGCCGAAGACACCTATATCAAAATCTATGATGTAGTTGGTAGCTTTGTTCCCGTGGAAGTTTAACAAAATAAAAAAAGCCTTATGCTCAGAAGTTTGCCGACCGAGAGCATAAGGCTAGTAAATGTATAGTAAACCTCCTAATTTCTTAGGCTGTTTTACTATACTCTATTTTACCATAGAATGGAGTAAAAAATGAAAAAAATTGATAGACCCTCAAGAGAAATTATTGAAAATCTGTATCACACACAAGGTCTCACTCTTGAAGAATGCTGCCAAGAACTGGGAATTAAATCCCCTATCACTCTTAGAAACTGGATGAAAGAGCTTGGAATTAAAACAAGAAACGTTAATAAGTTAAATTCCTTGGAATATAAATTGGGAGTGACAGAGAGTGAACTGAAAACAAAATTAGAAACCATGTACTTCCATGAAAAGAAGAGTCTAAATAAAATAGCTAAAGAGCTAGGTGTCACTCCTACAGTTATTTCTAGAAGATTTGAAAAGTTTTGTATCAAAAAACTTGACCCTAAAACCGCTAAGACTGTTTTTGGTTCAGGAGAAAATCATGGAAATTGGGGAGGAGGCAGAAAAGTACAGAATGGTTATTATATGGTGCATTGCCCTAGCCACCCTAAAGCAATATTAGGATACGTTTATGAGCATAGGCTTGTTATGGAGCAACACATAGGGCGGTATCTACAAAAAAATGAAATAGTACATCACAAAAACAGAAACAAACAAGACAATCGCCTAGAAAACCTTGAAATACTTACACCATCTGAACATAACAGAGTACACCGTGAGGAGCTAAATGCTCAAAGATGGGGAGGTAATAGATAATGAGAAAGGTAGCGTTATACTCAAGGGTTTCCACACTGTCCCAAGCTGAAGAGGGATATTCTATACAAGGGCAGCTAGACAGCTTAACTAAGTATTGTGAAGCTATGGGCTGGACTATCTATGAAGAATACACGGACGCTGGATTTTCAGGGGGTAAAATTGACCGCCCTGCAATGTCCAAACTGATTACAGACGCAAAACATAAACGCTTCGATACAATCCTAGTATATAAGCTAGACCGCCTTTCTAGGAGCGTCAGAGACACCTTGTATCTAGTCAAAGATGTTTTTAATCAAAATGATGTCCATTTTGTCAGCTTGCAAGAAAACATAGACACTTCCTCTGCTATGGGAAATCTATTCCTTACATTGCTATCTGCGATTGCTGAGTTTGAACGTGAGCAAATTACTGAACGAATGACTATGGGTAAGGTGGGTCGTGCAAAGACTGGGAAAGCCATGGCTTGGAGATTCACTCCTTTTGGTTATGATTACGATAAAGAGACCGGGGAACTGGTTCTAGACCCTGCCAAAGCCCCCATAGTAGAAATGATATTCACAGACTATCTCAAGGGTATGTCCATTCAGAGAATAGCAGATAAACTCAATGGGCTGGACTACAACGGAAAAGACCGCACTTGGTTTCCGCATGGGGTCAGCCACCTTATAGACAATCCTGTTTATTACGGAATGACACGATACAATGACAAACTCTTTCCGGGTAACCACCAGCCAGTCATCACAAAAGAGCTATTTGATAAAGCCCAAAGAGAACGACAACGTAGAAGATTAGGGACAGAAGAAAATCACAATACAGTTCCATTTCAAGTAAAATATATGCTGAGTAAGTTTTTGAGGTGTCGTAAATGTGGCTCACGCTTGGCATTAGAGCTGGGCCGTCCTAGAAAAAAAGACGGAAAAAAAGTTAAAAAATATTACTGCTTAAACAGTCGCCCAAAAAGTTCAGCTACTTGCGATACCCCTCTCTATGATGGCGAAATCTTAGAAGATTATGTCCTACATGAGATAGCAAAACTACAAAAAGACCCGTCCAGAATGAACCGTAGAAAAAAGATTGATGACTATGAGCTAAACCGCAAGCGAAAGCGAATTATAAGCAATATTGACAAAACAGATGGTCAACTTTCTAAACTTAATAATCTATATCTCAACGACTTAATAACCTTGGAAGACCTAAAGGCTCAAACTGATACCCTCATAGCAAAGAAAAAGCTCCTTGAGAATGAGCTAGAAAAAACATACGATAACGGAAAAGAGCTAGATAGACAAGAAACAATTTCAGATTTTCTTGCTTTGCCAGATGTTTGGAGTATGGACTATGACGGCCAAAAATATGCTGTTGAGCTCCTTGTCAAGCGTATCAATATTGATAAGGACAATATAGACATCCATTGGACTTTTTAATACTCAAAATTACAAAGTTTCTAACCCCTAATCTGAATGAGACTAGAGCTAGTAAATAATCTATGATGAGCTAATAAAACAAAGACATCCACTTTAGGGAATGTCACTCCTCTTTCTAAAATGGTCGTTGATATGAGCACTCTTAAATCACCACGTCTGAACTCCTCTACTTCTTCTAGTCTACCTGAACTATTACTGGAGACAAAACCTATAGAAACTTCGGGATATTGCTGGCAGAGAACTTTCTTTACTTTTTTTCCAAAAGCTATATCTGGTACAAAAATTAAAAGTGGGTAGCCTGTTTGAAATTGCCTATCTAGGTACCGTTTTAGTTTCAATGGTATCTTACCAGAGTTAACCTTTTTCTCTAGCCCAGTTAGCCAAATATTCCGTGGTTCTATTAAGGGATTCCCATGAAACCTTCGCGATAAGGTCCGTTTCTTTAAGATCCCTTTTTTAACTTGTTTATCTAATTCTTCTGTCGAAGTTGCTGTCATATAGATGGTTAGACCATCTGCTTTTTTCGCTGTTCTAACAGCATGATAAAGTATGTTATTATCGACGTAGGGAAAGGCATCTACTTCATCAACTAATATAAGATCAAAAGAGTGGTAAAACTTTAACAGCTGATGGGTAGTTGCAATAACCAAAGGAGAGCCACTATATGGTTCAGAATCACCATGTAACAAATCAATATCACAAGAAAAATCCTTGCTAAGTCGCTTGTATAATTCAATACAAACATCTATACGAGGACTAGCCAAACAAACTTGTCCACCTTCATCAATTACTCGAGCAACTACTTTGTAGATCATTTCCGTTTTTCCAGCTCCTGTTACGGCATGTACCAAGCTATCTTTTATATCCTCAAGTGATTGCACAAGACTATCTGAAACTTCTTTTTGATAACTGGTTAATTTGCCTTTCCATTGTAAAGCATTTCTTTTTGGGAAAGTTTTCGGCGGAAAATAATAAAGATAATCATCTTCCGTCAATCTACCTAATAAAATACAGGAACGACAATAACGTGTCCCATCCGGTAACTGCCAGTCAGTTGTAATCTTTTCTGCACATCTATTACAAGTAAGATTCCCATTTTTTTGAGTGAAAGCAGGTATCTTTATGGCTTCTTCTCTTTCCTCTGCCGTGATACTAGAACCTGCAAACCAACAACCACTTTTTTCTTTTATCTTTTTCATCACTTATTTATTCGAAGTTATCTTAAGCTTATGGTAAAATTTTTTTATGAATTATAAAACAATCACATCAAATCACACTACTGAAGAAGAAATTAAGAAATCACGCTTTATCTGCCACCTTAAACGTGTCACAAGTGAAGAAGAGGCGCGTGACTTTATTACAGCTATCAAAAAAGAGCATTACAAAGCCAACCATTCCTGCTCTGCAATGATTATTGGAGAAAATAGTGAAGTCAAACGTTCCAGTGATGATGGTGAACCCAGTGGAACTGCTGGCGTTCCTATGTTAACCGTACTTGAAAAACAAGATTTGACCAACATCGTCGCTGTTGTTACACGGTATTTTGGAGGAATTAAGCTCGGTGCTGGTGGTCTGATTAGAGCTTATGCAGGTAGTGTCGCCCAAGCTCTCAATGAAATCGGTTTAGTAACTGTAAAAGAACAAGTGGGCTTACAAGTAGATTTAACCTATCCGCAATACCAAACCTTTGCTAACTTTTTAGAGCAAGAAAAGTTAGAAGAATTTAACACGCAATTTCTTGAACATGTAACCAGCGATATCTATACTGACGAAGATAGGTTGTCTGATCTTCAATCTGCTTTAACGGAATTTTATCAGGGTAAGGTCTCTTTCCAAAAAATTGATTCTAAAATTGTTGAAGTTCCTATTCCTTAATGATAAACGTTCCTTATTAGATTAGTTACTCTTAACCATTCTTAACTGTCTACAAAAGCCTATAAAATAAGGATAGTTAATCAAAATAGTAGCCATAAGCAATCACAAATATTTTTAGTTGGTTGTTAATGAGTTGTTAATAGACGAGTTCAGCAAGCAAGATTAGCACCTTAACGGGTGCTTTTTTTTACTGCTTCATTCAGCATACCACATTGAAAGGCGCGTGAGAAAAATTAATGTTTAGGGGTATAGCTTTACGAATCAAAATCCTATAAAATCGGTACTTCAACTTCATGTAATAGCCTTTAAAAAAATTCAAAAAGGGAACTTTTTGCGCAAAAGAGAGCGGCGTTCTCACTCTCCGAACATTCCCACCCCCGATAAAAAAGATAGGGGGTATTCCCGAATAATCAACGCCTGCTTTAGTATTAACCGTTATCTTAGCTTTGATTCAGCAATACCTCGTCCAAAGCTTCCATTGCTTTCTTTTTCTCTCTAAAGAATTTTGACTTACCAATTTCTAGTTTATCCTGTGCTTCAGTCAATGTCTCGCTATTGATGATGGTGAGCAATACTAGAACAAGTTTCATGTCTTTAACCGCATAAACGTACTCAAGCATTCTTTGACGCTCTTGGTGTAACTGTTCGATATGCTTCAACATATAATCGTTTTTATCCAAATAAGCCACTGTTTTAGCTTCCTGTGCGTTTGTTTTACTGGTCTGCACTCTTGTATCAGAATAACTGTGCGAGCCGTAAACGAGGCTTAGAGTCGCTTGTCGGTCTTCTTCCAAATCTCTGATAAACTTAGGAATCGTTTGTAACTCTTTGATTAGTTGTTTAGCGTCCATATTACCCTCCGTGGTATAATGATAAAGCAATGTTTATTAACACGGAGGACGGTCAGCGATGGCTGTCTTTTTTGTTCCTAATCTAACGTCGTTTCCGACATTTGCCTATATTATTTCATGTTCTTAGGTTTTCTTAGGGTTATTTCAAGTTTTATCAAGTTTTTTCAAGTTCTCGTACCCAACAATTCCCAACATTTAGGGATACCCCCCCCTTACGCGTGAGAAGACAAATACTTGTATAGTTGACCCCATCCACCGGTTTCAACTTGCGATTAAAAAGCTATTTTTTTAGATGGGGGGGATGGGGAGCTTTTCCTATCCAAGCTATTCATCTATCGCTGTTTTTATATAAGGTTTTTTAAGGTTTTACAGCACAATAGACGCCCTAAATTAAGGCGTCCTTTTTTATGCTGTGCGATATTTCCATAGCGCGTGGAATTGTTTTAACTCTGATTCTTCATCAACTTTATCTAAGTCTTTCATCAATCGCAAAGCGTCATTATCCAACCTATCAAGATTTGACTGTACGCCATGAACTGCCATGAACGGGTAATCATCATCTAGCACGCTGTCAGACAAGTCCATGAACTCCACTTCAAGGCTTGCGATATACTCGGCAAGTTCTTTCTTTGTCATGTTTAAAAGTTCTGTCACGCGCTTATTGTAGTATTTTGTAGTAATTTCTTCTTTTGGTGATAAATTTGTTGTCATGTTACTTCTCCTTTGTAATTAGTCCTGTAGCAATTAGATCACTAGCCAATGCTTTGATGTCAATGTCCTTGTTCTCTCGTTTAGCAAGTCCTAAAAATTGGTTCAACCCTTTTAAGTCAGTTTGATAAGCTTGTTTAGCTAACGTATTGACGAATTGTTTTTCTAGATAGTCAATAAAATTCAGTTTGTGCGCCTCTGTTGGATTCAACTCCAAAGCCATATAACAAGCCTCTGCTACCTGCCTAAACAATTTGGCGCGTGCCTCTGGGTGTTTCTTTAATTCATATAGATTTAAACTAGTATCTTCATTTCTTAGTTTCTCAGCGATCACCATTAGCTTTTGTAAGTCCGTCTCACTCACTGGTGTATCGTCTGCCATGTAGGCTAAGCGGTGTTTCTCAATATCTTCCATAGATTCTACTATTTCTTTATCTGAAAATGTCTTCATGTCATTCTCCTATCTGTAAATCTTTTCCATCTTTATCTACTGGGATGGCAAACCCGCAATCAAATACCCACTGATAACCTCTTCTTATCAGTTCTTGTTTTGTGAAATCTAAGTCACCGGGTTTTGACTTTGTATTAAAATTAATCTTGCTGATAAAGTCATACCCTCTCTGCCCGTTTGGTAACTCTAAGCGATAAAGTTGATTAGATGGAAATTTGTCATAATCATATATTAGGTCTAATTTACCTTTCTCAGTGTAATTCCAATTCATTTCTTCCTCATTTCTTTGTTTCGTGGGAGTTTTTTGCAACTTTACAACTAAAATGCAACCAGCGCTATCCTTAGAACGCCAAGAGGTTTACCCCCACTGGTTGCAAAATTGCATTTTTTTCGCCCCACAAACCTATAGGAATATCCTGTATATATAAATAATATAAATAGTTTATAGTAAAAAATATGCAACTATGCAACCAACGCTATCTAATCCCTTATGTATCAAGGGTTTAGGTCGGTTGCACTTTTTTTCAAAAGTTGCAAAAAGGCTGTTTTGGTTGCATTTTTACTTTTTAATCCAACCACTTGTAGTCTTTTTCCCAAACTTAATAGCCCGACGAAACTCCCAACCATCTAAATTATTCATGTAAATCTTGATTTTATTCTTCAAGTTACGGTCTGATTTCTCATCTTGGAAAATATCATTGATCACGCCTTTTAGAAAAATCCTGTCACGTTTAACAGTACCGACCCATGGTGTCCTGTTCTCACCGTCTCGGTAGGCTTCCCCTGTTTCCTCTAAATCCCAATAATAGTTATGGCGGTTCACACTGCTTGTCACTGGCTCATAAAAGTCTTCTGGTATCAAGGTATCTAAATACCATTCTAAGCGCTCTATGATGTCGTCTTGGGCTTTAAACTTAGCACGTTCCTTGACAATAAGCTTACCCTCACGGCTATCTTCTGTATAGAAAAGCACTTGATTAGCCTTGTATGCCCTGTAATAATTGCCCCAAATATCTCTTAAATCATCATCACTGATATTGTGACCGTGTTCTTGAGTCTTTGGCTCAACTTGTACCGCTAGGAAACGTCTGTCGCCTGTAGCGTCCTTTAAATGCCCCGTGTCGTTTGTTGTCCGAGTGATAATGTAGTCTACCAAGAAACTCTCTGTAATGCGCCCGTATGGTCGTCTAATTAGGTGTTCCGTTGCTGTGATAAAGCTTTTCAATTCCCCAAAGGATAGTTTACTAGACGCGATCAATTCATCATCATTGACCGCCCAAAGTCTCATCATCTTTAAAAGGTCATCTTTATCAGAAAAACCTGTCACGTTTGCTTGAAATCCTTTAAAGACTTCTCTGAAAAAGGTTGTTTTCCCTGTTCCTTGTCTTCCGACAAGGTCTAGACAATAATCAAATTGAATACCTGGTGTCATTACTCTAGCAATCGCCCCACGAAAGACCAAATCAAAGACGATTTTATTATATTCAGTATCTTCAACATTCAAATAGTGCCTAATAATCTGAAAAGGGTCTCTATTCTCGGCTGTCTCAACAACGTCATTCAGAAAATCTTTAATAGGGTTGTATCTATTGCCCTGTGCCACGATAAGGCAAGCATTGTAAATATCGCTATTGTTAAACTCAAGCCCCCACCTATCAGCAATGTAGCCCCATAGGTTAACGATGGCTGTATCGTCTGCCACTCCTTTATTGAGATGATAGCCATTATTAAGGTTCACTGACTTAGCTATTTCAATATCATTGATAGCCTCGTTGTAAGCAAAGACGTCTCTAAAAGCTTCATCACCACCCTTTAGTAACGTGATTAGATTAGTGCGGGTCTTTTTAACCTTACCACTTTCGGTGCGTGCTAGCTTCTGATATTCAATGCTGACCACTTTTCCACGCGCTTCCTCATGTTCTTCTTGTAGTTGGTTTAATTCTTCTTTTTCGATAGCTAAACACCTCTCTTTCTAGTTTCTGCTTTAACGATACTTCTAAACGTGTTATCTAATTCTGTCACTGGCAAAGGCTCGGCTGTCTGCTCGTTTGCTATCCTAGCCAACTCATAAGCCGTTGGGACGTCACAATCAACCCACTTATTCAAAAGTAAGCCCACAAACTGCGCTAGACTTTGATTTCTACCACCCTCTGCGCCATATCCATTCATCAGTGTATGAATAACTCTCATGGTCATTGAAACGCCTGTACGGGGCTTATATGATGTTTGAATAGGCTTGATAACTGTTCCACCTTTAATCTCGTAAGGTCTGCCCTCGTTGATAAGACAATCATAATGACCAGCGTCCACGGGTAAGCCCATTAACTGCGACCATGTTAGGCTTGCCATATCAAATGGTAAGCCAATAGCTTGTGTAATCTCTTCAATAGTTGACCTATACTGACCTTCTTTCATAGCTTTATCAACGTCCACTGCTAGCCTGTATCTTGGCTTCTCAGGTCTGTGTTTTATCGTGCTATAAATCATGTAGTTAAATTCTCCCAAGGCGCGTGAGACGGCTGTTTTAAAGTTTTCTGCGTCCTCTAGATCATCATAATCAATCAAAACAATGTCACGATTGATAAGACTGTCATTATTGCGCTTGTAGATACCCTGTTCGTTAGGCTTTATCTTTCCACTAATAAAATAAGGGGCTTGTTGACGTTTGTAATCGTCAATCGTAACCCCTTCAGGTACTGGAATAGGCTTAAACTCTTTAAGATAGCGAAACGGGGACTTTTTATCATAAGCATGTAATGGCTGACTATAGCCCACTGTCTCATATATTGTCATGCGTCTACTCCTAGAAACTTCAAAATGTCATCAACTTTATAAAAAATAGTTCTGCTATCTTCTAACGGGGGCTTATACTGCTTCAAACCTGTCTCTTCCCAACGCTTGATCGTCGTCAAGCTGATGTCTAGTTCATCTTGTAACTGCGCCCGTGTTACTAGCTCTAATAATCTAGGCTTTGGCTTGGTCTGCTCTTTCAAGTATTCGGAAACAACCTCAAGCACTTCCATTTTCAATTCACGGCTAGTCTCCTCACTCAATACTGCCATCTAACGCCCTCCTAAACTCTCCTAAATCAGCATTCAATAAAGCTGTGATGGTTTTACGTTCTTCGTTAGCTTGGTTTTCAAGCGCTCTGATACCCTCTAGGCGTTCGGTATCGTTAGCTGGGATATAAAGTCCCTTAGCGCCTGTCTCACGTCCACCAATGATTGCAATACCATGCTTTAACCTAAGGCTTCTAACAAGGTTTCTAATTGTCCTAATATCAATTTTTAGCAAGCTAGCAAGCTCTGACGTTGGTATTGCGTTTTCTTTGCCGACTTTTAAAAGCCTAAGTAGTCTAACCTCTAAATTTGTCAAATTCCCAAACCCCCATTAATTTAATGCTCTCTTTTGGTATATCACTAAATGTCATGTAACATTTTGCCGTATCTGAATTGATTAGTTCTTTGAAATAATCTTCATTGTGGTCATAACTTCTAACAACTGCATTAGGTGATATAGTCACTTCAAATATTGCATAAGGTGTCCAATTATAGGTTACTGCAAAAGCTCGCGCCAAGTTTTCACTTTCTGCTAAAAAAGTCATGCCATTTGTTGCTTTCAAACCAAACTTAAATATTTCCGCCATATTGTCAACTGGCGTAGCATGGTAAAGTTTCATCTAGTTCCTCCTTAATGTTCTTGACTGCTGACCATAATCTGACCTCTGTACCACATATCAGAAAAATCGCACAAGGTCTCTAACACTCGATCTAGCTGATTTTGTTCTTCGATACTGTAACAGTCAAATTTATCTTCTAGGGAAAAATCTAGCATAGTCTCATAAGCTTCATCTAACCATTTTCCAAAGTTTTCTGCTCTTGCTTCAGCAAGATTGAAATTCTTATCTGCCATTTTAGTTCCTCCCTTGCATTTGTATTACTGCCCCATATCTTGCTAGATATTCGGGTTCATTGCTTTTTGGTTGCTCCATAGCATCCATTTTAGGCGCTCTCATGCTTGGCGTCTTCAGTATTTGAATAATCAGCCATGTCACAATGGCAATCAATATAACGTATCCTGTGGAGCTTAAATTAAGTTCTTGGATCATTGATTAACCTCACTCATTACAATATTCCAATCCCTGGTTTTTCTATCCTGGATAACTTTTTCAATAACACCGCGGTCTTTTAAATCTCTGACAATCAATCCACGTAAATATAACCAAATATTAGTCGTTGAATCCTTAGCACAACCATCATCAAAACTTCTGATAGCAATATCTAAAATATTGAAAAATAACCAATTAGGGGCTTTCTGATAACGTGACGAACTGTCATCATCATAGCGTTTCAACTCGCCTAACAAATTCTCCATGTTTGCTTTCACAACTTCTTCATGGTTTGCTTCTGCCTTGATATAGTTTTCAGATAGCTTGTAAAATTCTATCCAAAGCTCTGTGATGGCTGTTCTACATTGTTCAGCTATATCACTAGCCCCATCGTGACCTTTTGCGATATGCCATTCACTTAAAATATCTAGTTTTTCTTCTGCGCTTTGTAACTTGCTTTCAAAATCTTTAAAATATTGTTTCATATTATTTCTCCTGTTGGGTATTTTTGCCTGTCTTTACTGTACATGGATTCTTACACCGCTACAGTTGTCACTGTCTGAGTTGCCGGACGGTGTGTTGTGGGGTGTTGCCCCCGTTAAAATGTCATTATTTGTTGGGTATCACCATTTTGATAAAGCTAGAAACTTGTCTTAGTCCTTCATCAATAGCGGTAAAGTCTGTTAGCTGACTAATATCTTTTAGCTTGGTTTGAATGTAAGTCAATTCAGGACTTTCTTCAATCTGTTTTTTTGGCTCTGAAATAGACTCAGTGGATGGTGTCGGTACTTCTTTGAGTGCTTGTTCCATACTGTGGAATGCTTCGATATACTGCGCTGAAAATCTCAAGCCTTTCTTACCTGTCATCTTATTAGCAATTAACTCGCACCCCTTGCGACTGCACCAATAAAATTTATAAGAGCGTCCACCTTTTTCTGATTGGTAAGTATCTTCTACAAAATAGCTCTCAATCCGCATGGTTAAGCCAGAATCCAAAATTGGATTCTGATCATCGTCAGTTAAATAGCTGATGTAAGTCTCGATTTCTCTATTAAGATGGCTATGTTGTTTCTCCGTCCACTCTGCAACGCTTCGGCTTGAAATGTACTGCGTTCCGTCGTCGGTGTTTATAATTCAGCGGTTAAGCCATAAGATTTTAAAACCTGTAAGGCGTATTTATCTTCCAAGTGTTTCAGCGCCCGTTGTTTATTCTCGGTTGCTTTTATCCGTTCAGTCGCCTTAATAGCTGGATTGTCAGCAAGTTCTGCCATGTTTATAACGTCTTGTACATAGAGCTTTATTTTAATTTGTGATAATTCAATTTTTTCGTTTTCATCTTCGATAATATTCGTTAGTTTACTATCTGTTAGTTTAAAATCATAAAAACGCTTATTTTTACAAACAAAGGAAATTTTACCCTTTCTACGCCAAGTGTATAGCCCTGACTTTAACGTGCCAACTTTCTTAGCGCTAGTCCCTAGGACTTCTATCATTTCATGAATGGTTAAACCCTCTAGCTCATCTAATCGTTTAGCAACTTCTCTGAATGGAAATTTATTCATTTTTTCTTATTTTCGAGCACACAAAAAGCGCACTCCCTTTCTGTTTTTTGTGTTGACTGAAAAAGAGTACGCATGTATAATATTTACGTACTGGTTTTCCAGTGCTTCCCCTGTTTAGTTGCTCGGTCGCCAAACTAAGACAACTAGGCAGGGGGCTTTGTTTTATTTGAGTAATTCGTCTATCCCTTTACGGATAGCGTCCGCCCTAGTGATATTATGCTCTTTGGCATATTCTACTAGATTTCTGTTGACTGTCTTTGTAATTCTGACCTTAACATCAACATCAAGCGGTTCTTCTCCTTTTTGGATTCCAATCACTCGTTTTTTTGTTTCGCTCATAAAATTCATCACTCCTTCCATGAGTTCCACGAGATGAATTATATATCTTCATGAGTTCCATGTCAACCCCTAAATCAAACTTTTAAAAAAACATGCGTATTCTATTTTCAATGTGCAAATGGTTCACAAAATAGAGTACGCATGTTATTATATTTACGTACCTACTTTGTGGGTGCTGGAGCTCTTAACGTGTACGGTCGCCAAACTATACCACGTTGAGGGCTTTTCTTTATTTGAGGCGGTCAAACTGTTCAACTATACCATTTCTGATTATTTCTGATTTTGATTGTGACGTTTTCGCCTCAATCTCTTCGAGTTTAGCTCTTGTTGCATTATCAAGTCTAACTCTCAGCATATAATCCTTTTTGCTGTCAGTAGGTCGCCCACGTTTTGGGGTAGCTGTCATTTTATGCTCCTTTCTGTCGCTACAAAATACATTGTAAATTATGTCGCTACATAAATCAACCCCTAAATCAAACTTTTTTTATCTGCGTACTCTATTCAGTTTTCAAAGGACCATTTTGAGTACACAAAAAGCGCACTCTTTGTTTTGTGTGTTTGACAAATAAGAGTACGCTTTATATAATAAAAACGTGCTCGTATTTGTTATGAATATGGGTGCGTTCCCGCCTAACGCTCTCGCCGTCCAAAGTTTGAGCGTTGGGCTTTTTTTATTTGTCAAAAAATTCTTCGACTGCTTTTCTCACAACTTCCATTTTTCCTATACCGTTCTGTTCAGCATATTCAGTAATATTGTTGTGCATTGTTTCAGTCATTCGAACAACAAGTTGTTTGTCCATCGGTTCAGAACCTTTGACAGGTCGCCCCATTTTTGCTGACATGTTATTTAGTAAAATACCAAATAGCAAGTCCTAGTAAAACTAGTCCGACAAGACCTTGAATTTTCTCTTTTCGGTTGGTCTTCTCGATGGTAACCTCTGCATTTTTAAACTTTTTGTGATAAAGCACTTTATCGTTCTCCATTGCATTTTACCCTTACTTTTGCTAAGATATAACTAAACAGTAGTTAGGGCTCTCGCCCCACTACTTTAGAACTTAATGGTTATCTTTATGATGAAGAGGTTGATTGTGACGGTCACCTCTTTTATCTTAGATAGCCATTTTTTCATTTGTTTAGCCATTTCTGGTAAGTCCTTTCTGTTGGTTTTGGTTAATTCCTTAACCATGATTTTATTATATACTTATGCAATGCATTTGTCAATAGTTTTGCAATGCTTTTTTATTTTTTCTTCCAACGCACCCATATTCAGTTTTCAAAGGACTAATTTTTTAATATCGTCATATTCCGCATTGAGTTCTAACAGGACAATCACCTTGCGCTCAAGTTCTCTATACTTTGATAACTCCTCCGCACTCAAACAATCTAAGGCAATTTTGTAACCTGTGCGAGACTGCTTCAGTTGCTTTGCAGTTTGTCCTGTGATAGCTTTCAGTAGAAGGTCGCTAATAGCTTTGTAGCTCCAGCGATTGAAATGTCGCCACTCCTTGATAGCTTGGGTGAGCTCTTTATGCTTTGATTTTTCTAAAGCCCGTTGATACCTAAATTCTGTGACCTCGTCTCGCATTTCAAAGAATGCTTTGACGAGGTTTGTTTTGAATTTGACAACCTGAGGAGTGTTATCCAGATAAGTGATTAGCAAAGTAGCCTGTTGCTCGTTTAAGTGATAGACCTTTTTGGGTCTCCCTTTTCCATCTAATTTATGGATTTCAAATCCATAAAATCCAAACGCCTCAAATCGTTCTTTATGATTTCTTAATAGGCGTGTAACAGTATGGTGCTGTACCTCTGCGCATTCAGCGATTATCTCGCTAGTGGTATACGGCTCTTTCTTGCCGTCTAAATAAACTAATTCCATTGCGTATCTCCTCTTTTATTGAATAGCCGGGTATTCTGGGTACCGCCCATGGTGTAGGGTACCTCAGCTATGATTGAGAACCTTTTATCCCTTAAATATGGGTTACGCTCTATCAGCTTTTCGATACCTCGACGTTGTTTATATCCAAATCCCTGCGCTAACTGCTCAATCGTGACAAAGATATTTCTTTTTCTGTCTAAATAAAAATCAATCTCAAGTTCACCGAAAGAACTTTTTTCTTGTTTAATGATATTCATACTGTTCCTCTTTCTGCCAAAGTATGCTACAATGTAAGCAAAGATATTTACTAAAACCCTTTAATGACTTGCTTGCTCGTTATCGGTTTAGTTATTTTTGCTTAAGGCTTAGAACTTTGGTCGGTTGCATAAGCCTTTTTTTATTCTCACGCGCCATTTAGTGGTGCGTTTTTTCTTTGCCTTTGTTGATCATGGTTTTGATTTCCCCATAGGTAAAGCCTAGGTCAATCATTGCAATAGCCATATCTTCAAAAGCTTGGTATCTTTCCAACTCATGACTGGTTAGCGTATCGATACCATTATTGCCACCTCTGATAGTCTTTAATTGCTTAGCGTTAAATCCTGTTACAGACTTCAGTAATAAGTTAGTGACCGTTGAATGCGCGTGTTTTGGGGCTTCTAGCCATGTTTCAATAGCTTCATGCAATGCCCTGCGCTTGGGCTTTTCTAATTCACGCTGTAACTGGAACTTGGTGAGTTCGTCACGCATTTCAAAGAATGCTTTGACTAGATTTTGTTTGAAATCCCTGACTGGTCTTGTGTTATCTAGGTAAGTAACTAGCAAAGTAGCCTGTTGCTCATTTAAGCGATAGATTTTTCTAGGTCGTCCACCTAAAGAACCTTTTTGGGGTTTATGGATTTCAAATGACAAAACCCCTAAGACTTCTAAGTCTTTTTTATGGTTATCGATTAACTTTCTGACTGAAACATTTTCAACTTCAGCATGTTCAGCTATGATGTCGTGCGTTGTGTACGGCTCTTTCTTGCCGTCTAAATAAACTAGGTTCATGGTTTGCCTCCTATTCTTCAACGGTCAATAGTTCATCTAACGTTACATTCAAAGCATTGGCAATCTTTAAAAGCGTTTCAACTTCTGGATTTTTGGTACGTTCATAGTACAAAGCTGTCAGCGTTGTCTTTGAAATTCCAGTTGCTTCATGCAGATCTGAAACTTTTTTACGTTCTTTTGCCAAGATAATACGTAAGTTATTTTTCATCGTTTCCCCCTTTTTATTGCAATGTTTGATTAACAACTTTTATGTTATTTTGTAAGTTGTTGTTTACAGTTTACAAAATAACATAAAAGTTGTCAATTGTTTTTTACAATTGCTTGTGTTTTATTTTTTTCTACTGTAAAATAGCGTTAAGGAGACTTCACAATGATAAAAATAAATTTAAAAGACTTGATGAAAAAAAATAAAATCAGTATCAATAAGTTATCTAATGAAACAGGCCTTTCACGGCCTACTTTAACTTCTTTATTAAACAACGAAAGTAAGGGAGTTCAATTTGACACTCTTGAAACTCTATTAGATTACTTTGATGTGTCTTTAACGGATTTACTTACAGTGACAGATAGGGAAATCACTTTCTATTATTACGAAAAAGTAAGCATGGAAAATTTGCTTTGGGTTGAGGAAAACTCTAATAGTAATAACCGAAATAACAATGATTTAGTAGAAATAAAACCAAGTGAAAACTTTTTATTTGACTGTCAGATAATCGATACAAAGAAGAATATAGAACCTTTTTCTTTAGTTGTTTCTCCACAATTAAATGAAAATAAAATCATTGTAGTAAATTTAGCTATTTTTAGATCTAATAAAAACAGGGCTGAAGATACTTCAGATATCAATACTTTTTTGTCAAAATTAAACGATGATGCAATAATCAAATTTACAGACTGCATTATTTCCGAATGGCTCAAATTTTATTTAAAATTAAAACCTTTGGAATTGTTTTTGAAATCTATGCTATTTGTAGATATAGTAATTTATGGCTATAAAACTAGAATTCCTGTCGTGGTTGATGTTAGTTTTAATAAAGATAATGTAACGTTATCCTATGAGACATATAAGAGAAATTCAAAAATAAAAAAAGGTGATGACATATACAGCTCAAAGATAAACTTTATTCATGGCAAACCATAGTTACAATGTTTTTTAAAATTCAATACCCTCCAACTTTTCTCAACATTAGCTCTAAAAAATAACAGGTTTTGTTAGGTTTTTATAGGCTGAAAAATGTAGATACTTTTCATCACCTTAGACGTGTAGGAACTTTTCAGACCCACGCGCCAAATCAAGATTTAAAAAAGTTAGCATTTGTTAGCAATACTGAAAAAGCTCAAAGCTAATTAACCCCCTCCACTAAGCTAAAGTTACTGATTTTTTATTTCCGATTATTTCAGTTTTAGGGAGAATTAGAGAAAAATTCAGTTATTTCCAAAATGGAAACAACTAACTGATCATCACCCTGAAAAATAGTTAGTAAGACCTCCCAAAAAGTTGGCGATTATTGACTTTAATTCACGGTAAATCTTATCAGCTTAAAACACTGTTATATCAATGGTTTCAGCGATTTTTAAACCCTTTGAAAATTAACATTAATTAAAGCGTCAATATCTATTGTTCAAAGTTGCTAAACTTATTTCAATAAACAGCAAATTTTGAATTAACATCATTGACTGATACTATAACATGTTAAAATATGTCAATGAGCAGACAAATAAGGTTATTGACCTATATACATGATACTATGCCATTAATCCTCGCTTTAAAAAGCTGATAATGGGGGATAACGATTGACAACTAACAAAGTTAGCGATATACTCAAGGGGAAAGATTGATTGTGTTGTACTTGCCCATCGGCAGTGCACAAAAAAAGCCCCTTGGAATTGCCGTTCCTTGGGGTTTTGTGCTTTCGTCAAGCACTACCTAGCAAACCCTAGAGCCTCTCACAACGTCCTTCCTCTCTCTTGGTAAATTCTACCAATCCCATAAAAGCATGCGTTTCTGCGCGTGATATTCAATCCTAGAACCCTTTAATGGCTTGCTTGCTGATGGAAAGGATTGAAACATGAAAATAAGAGAATACAAAACCAAAAGTGGTGCTATTTCTTACCGTACTAGTTTATATCTTGGCATTGATGTATTGACTGGGAAAAAGGTCACTACTTCTATCAGTGCTAAAAGTAAAACAGCATTAAAACAAAAAGAAAAAGCCATCCTAAAAGAATGGCATAAGAACGGACAAACAAAATTAAAAAATCAAAATATCCAAACAGTAGAGGAATTGGTTGAACATTGGAAAAAGAATAACTATCATGCTTATAAATTTTCTTCCCAAAATACTTTCAATAACCAATTAGACTATTACATTATACCAGCTTTTGGCAAAATAAAATTAAACAGACTTACACGCGCTACAATTCAGCAAACTGTTAATGAGTGGGCTACCGCCTATAATTCAGAAAATCAAAAAGGGTATAAGCTCTATGCTGATCTATATAATCTTTTAAAAAGGATATTAGCGTTTGGCGTTTCTTTAGGAGTTCTAACAAGCAATCCAGCTAATGATGTACTTGTTCCTAAACGTAAATTCACACCATCTACAATAAAGCATTTTGAGCCTGATCAATTAAAAGTATTTTTAAATCATTTAACAACGCTTGATATTTCTGATTTCAACAATATGCTTGATATCACTCTTTACAAGTTTCTACTAGCAACTGGTTGCCGTATTGGCGAGGTATTAGCTCTTGAATGGTCTGACATTGACTTTGAAAATGGGCAAGTTTCCATAACTAAAAGCCTACAAAGACATGGTAAAGTAGGGACTACGAAAACCAAAGCAGGTAACCGGGTAATTTCAATAGACAAAGCTACCGCATTACAATTACGGTTATATCGAGCAAGACAACAACAAATAGCGCTAACTTCTAACCTTGTCTTTGGTTCAAGAAGCGGTTATCTAAATCAATGCACACTAAGAAATCGGCTAAAAATCTTTTTGAAAGAATGTGATATACCTGTTTTAGGATTTCATGCGTTTAGACATAGTCACGCAAGTTTAATGATCAATGCTGGCATGCAACCAAAAGAATTACAATACCGATTGGGTCATAGCAACATCGCTACTACTCTTGATGTCTATAGTCACCTCTCTAAAGACAAAGAAAAAGAAGCTGTTGCAATCTTTGAAAATGCGCTAGCTTCATTGTAAAGTTGTTAATAGGTTGTTAATGAAAGCTTGATATATCAGCGAACCTTATTATATCAGTACTTTATGTAATTTTGTATGATAAACGTTCCTTATCGCTTTGATAAGGAATTTCTATTTTACAACTTTTCAGCTAGCCTTTATACTAGTAACCAAAAGTGTTGAGGAGCTAAAAGTATGTCAAAGATTTACAATCATATCACTGAACTTGTTGGGCAAACACCTATCGTAAAGCTTAACCGCCTTGTTCCAGAGGATGCCGCTGACGTTTACGTTAAAATTGAAGCTTTTAATCCAGGATCCTCTGTCAAAGATCGAATTGCGTTGCAAATGATCGAGGATGCTGAAAATGCTGGAACGATTAAACCTGGAGACACTATCGTTGAACCGACTTCTGGTAATACTGGCATCGGATTGTCTTGGGTCGGAGCTGCTAAAGGTTATAAAGTTGTCATCGTCATGCCTGATACGATGAGCATTGAACGTCGTCAATTAATTCAAGCTTATGGCGCTGAATTAGTATTAACCCCAGGTAGTGAAGGTATGAAAGGAGCTATCGCCAAAACTACAGAATTAGCAGATGAGCGCCAGGGTTGGGTTCCTATGCAATTTGCCAATCCGTCAAATCCTAAAGTTCACGAAGAACAAACTGGTAAAGAAATCATCGATGCTTTCGGCGAAACAGGACTTGATGCTTTTGTATCAGGTGTCGGAACAGGTGGAACGGTTACTGGTGTTGCTAATACATTGAAAAAAGTTAATCCTAATATTACGATTGTAGCAGTTGAAGCAGATGAATCCGCTGTGCTCTCTGGTGAGAATCCTGGACCTCATAAAATCCAAGGAATCTCCGCAGGATTTATCCCTGATACTCTTGATACGAACGCTTATGATCAAATCATTCGTGTTACATCTGAACATGCTTTAGAAACTGGACGAAAAGTAGGTGCCCAAGAAGGCTTCTTGGTAGGGATTTCTTCTGGTGCGGCTATTTTTGCAGCTATTGAGAAAGCTAAAGAATTAGGCAAAGGTAAAACAGTCCTAGCTATTTTACCTGATAACGGTGAACGTTATTTATCAACAGCTCTTTATAATACTCAATGAAATTCTAAATCTGAAACCATTTAAGTACAAGGTGTAAATCTGGACGATTTACTAGGATAAGGAGACTCGAACCATAATTCTATATTCAGATTTTGAATTAAAATCAGTATAAGAAATTCAAGAACTTTATACTCGAAGAAAATCAAAACCTGACTAGAAAAAGCGTCGTAGCTAGAACTAAATCAAGGTAAACTTGACAATATCAGATTTTGATTTTCAATGAGTATAAATTTGGTGAATAATATATTACAACAAAAAGGCTCTGCTGACATTTTTCGGTTCTATAATTTCTGTAGTGGGTAAATCCCCTATGGAGATTATGGAGGCTTTTTAAGT
>NZ_JBLOJT010000030.1:0-17319 GCF_047785745.1 Streptococcus pluranimalium
ATTATAAACCATGACATAGGAAAACGAGCATCTCCAACTGCGGAAATGCCCGTTTTTTTATGTTCTGAAGCTAGTTTTTGCCCAGACTCTTTTTGCTTGTCTAAAGAAAAATTGTCCCATCTTTTGTTCCCGAAAAATATTAAAAAATTAAATCATTTACGATTCGAAGTCAGTAATTGAAGATAAAGTGATTCTATGTTTTGTAACAAATACTCAGGAATGCTTCCTTGGATTAAAACAATTGAGGAAAAAGAAATTGAATCAGAAAATTTCTTTAATATTTCAACATTCCTTTATAACCTACCCAAAGGTTATGAACAGTTTTATGATTTATTAGATCTCTAAATTTTAAACAATTACAAAGAGTCTGGGACAAAATGTTGCCTCAATATATAAAAAAGTTTTTAGTTAAGATTTTCTAAAGTCAAAATCTTTTTGTCCCAGACTCTTATTTTTATATCTCATTACCCGTTGTGCTAGTTAATCAAGCATAGGCAAGTGAATATTTCAAACTTATGCCGAACTTATTTTGGGTATCTTCAAGCATAAGAGAATAAGTAAGTAGTATTGCCTCTGTTTTAAATTTAAGTGCCTGAATGTTACGGTAGCGTAAAGACTCGATTCCAAACTTCTCTAAACTTGAAAATAATAGCGCCACATTACAAAACGTATTAGAGCAAGTTGAACGTGACAATATTAAACGTGCTTTTCAATCTGGTTCGATCACCGAAGAACAAACCAAATCTTTCTACATGTATACTGTTGATTTAAATCAGGCTGTGAAAATGGGAGTACAATACACTATCTTCACCTATAACAATCGTCAACAAATCCTTTTTTTGATGATGGACAACTCTACTAGATGACACCCGATACTCAATATTTATTCTTTAAATAACCCAGAGGCACTAGATTTTCTAAGCACTACTCTAGTGTCTTTTTTATCATCTAGCCTTCTATGAAGCATTCAGGAGAAGTTTGGTAGTTACTTTTCATATTTTAAAGACTAACATATCATTTTGGGATTAGTTTTGTTATGATTAATCATAGGAAAAATAAGGAGACATACTACTTTGAAACAAACAGTTGCTATTTTAGGAATGGGCGTTAGTGGGCTAGCTGTTCTCCTAGCTCTGGCTAAGCACAAAAGGCAGGACCTGCAGATTTTTTGTTTTGATGATCCTAATCATTTTGCTAAAGGGATTCCCTTTCAAGATGATGTTGACTCTGCCTTGATTAATTCACCTATTGATGATATCTCTTTTGACTATCAACACATGTCTGATTTTATTGAATGGATGGAAGAGAACAACCACAATACTGAGATGACTTATGTTCCTAGGCGTCTCTTTGGACAATACCTTTCAGAACGCGCCGATAGGCTCTTCAAACAGCTCAATGTAACCCTTATTAAGCAAAGAGTTGACAAGATAACCTATCTACCACAAAGTCAAGAATGGCAATGTTATCTTCAAGGAGAGCTATTTCCTACCATCTTTAATCATGTTCATCTTGCTTGTGGCCAATTGCCTGTCATTGATCCCTACCAATTAGACGGCTGTCCTAATTATATAGCTGATCCTTATCCTATCAACAACCTAGCCAAGCAAAAGTGGCAAACCAAAAAGGTAGGACTCATTGGTACTGGATTAGCAGCTGTCGATCTTATCAAATGGCTCATTGCTAATACCGAAGTAACGATTTCCTGCTTTTCTCGTTCCTCTCTATTACCAACCGTTAGAATCCTTGAAAAGACATCTATCTCTTGGCAGTTTCTGACTGATGACAATCTCCAAAAGCTCTCATCGTCTCCAAAAAGACAAGTGGTGTTTGAGCATTTTGAAGCCTTACTGTTATCAGAATTAGAAGCACTAGGTTTTAAGGATTGGCAAAGTACTTGTAATCAATTTTTAGGAGCAGGTATCAAAGGTATTACCCTATCTTTTCAATATCCTAATCAACTCTACTTGCTACAACAATTGGCTTCACGAGTGGCAGACTGGTTTACTGATCTCTGGCCTCTAATGTCACTATCAGACCGCGAAAGATATCAGGAAGTCTATGAAAAAGCCATTATCAACCTACGCAATCCCATGCCTGACGAATCCGCAAAAGTTATTTTAAAGGCTTATGAAGATGGCAGACTCAATATCATTGATGATGTGACAGATATTGTCCCTCAACATTCAGGATTTTCTCTCATTAATCAATCAAAAAAGACCTCTAAACTTGATATTGTCATCAATGCCACTGGCTATCAATTGACACCTTCCAATCTCAAATCTGCTACCCCACTCTTACAAAGCATTATCGATCAAAGATTGGCTCAGATTGATCAGGCAGGCGGCTTGAGTATCCTTCCGGAAACAACCCAAGTCATCTCTCCTAAATACGGCATAATGCCCACTCTATATGCTCACGGCGCTCTCGTCAATGGTGTTATTTACCAGAATAACTCAACCATTAAGATTCAAAAGATGGCTGAGCGTTCAATTCAGCCATTACCCTATTAATACAACACCTTCTCTTTGAAGTATTATCCACGGTAAGAATCTAGCCTTAACTTCCTAACCTTAGGACATTTTTTCTTTGATAATAACTGCATTAAGATACTACTGAAACCTCACTACTTAGAAAGGATTTCCATGTCACGCGCCCTTCAGTCATCTGCTCATCTCTTTACATGCCCTGTCTGCCAAGATACCCTTGAAGCCGTCGATAAGCGCTTTGTTTGTCCTCAAAATCATTCCTTTGATATGGCTAAACAAGGCTACATCAATCTTCTTCTCAATGGCAAAAAAGACAGACATTACGACAAGGCTTCCTTTGAGCGTCGTCACCAGATTTTAGAAGCTGATTTTTACGACCATATTTTGAAGACAATTGAAAAACTGGTCCTTGATGATTCGTCTGAAAAAGTTATCCTCGACGTGGCTTGCGGAGAGGGCTACTACGCTCGTCAACTTGCCCAAAAGGGCAAAAACCGTGTCCTAGCTTTTGATTTGTCTAAGGATTCTATTACCCTAGCTGCTAAAAAGGATATTCCCAAAAACGTGGCATGGTTTGTGGGAGATTTGGCAAAATTACCTCTAGCTGACCAATCTGTTGATATCATCCTGGACATCTACTCACCTGCCAATTATCAAGAGTTCAAGAGAGTGCTGAAACCTGGAGGAAAACTCATCAAGATCGTCACTGCCAACGAACACGTCATTGAGTTACGTCAGGCAGCTAAAGAACAACTCAGCAAACAAAGTTACTCCAATCAAAAAATACTTGACCATTTTGGCAAAGCATTTCCAGTATTTGACATCAATCACACTAGTAAAACCTTACCAGCAACTCAGGGACAGCTACTCGATTTCGCTCAGATGACACCTCTTTTTTTCCATGTTGATTTGGACCAAATCGACTGGCAAGGTCTAACAGAGATCACCATTGCAGCAGATATCTTAGTTGCAAAACTAGAAGATTAAGATGTCGCTTTCCTTAAACTTATCAACCAGAGATATAAAAACTTATACTCAAGGCAAAAGTGAGTTAGCCCATTGGACTAACTTGCTGTCTCATTTCTCGGCTCGTGAAAAAACGTCCACTGGACTGACTCGCTGTCCTATTTCTTGGCTCGTGAAAAAAACGTCCACTGGACTGACTCGCTGTCCTATTTCTTGGCTCGTGAAAAAAACGTCCACTGGACTGACTCGCTGTCCTATTTCTTGGCTCGTGAAAAAAACGTCCACTGGACGTTTTTTTTAATCTGCAAATATTCTCTTAAAGAGATCATAAAGGATAACTTTTTGGTCCTCTCTTAAGCTATATTGATTATTTTTTAGGATCGTGTAGGCACCACCAACTGCAAAGGATAGCCTCAACCGAGCTTCTTCAGAAACATTTTCTAAGATGGTTTCTTGATAGAGTTGAAAGGTTTTTTCTAAGGTCTCATCCTGATTGCTAAATAGAGGTTTGTTAGCACTATAAACCTGAGTAATGGCCACTTCAATATCATCAATAAAGGTCTCCATATCCTCTTCTTTAACAGGATTTCCCAATAGAAACTGGCGAATGGGTTCTAAGGCTTCTTCTTGTAATTGTTCGACAAGGTCATAAATATCGGTGTAATAACGGTAAAAGGTCGACTTATTAATGAGCGCCTCGCGACACAAGTTTTCCACATAAATTTTTTCAATCGGCTTATCTTGTCGTAGCGTAACAAAGGCATCTTTGATAGCCTTTTTTGTTTTGATAACTCGCTTATCCATAAATGCCTCCTCAATACTATCTATTTTAGCTTTTTTCTTGAAATATACAACGATTTCACAGGGAACGTTTGATAAGCAGCGCTTTTAGAGAAATTGCTGATTGAATGAGCAAAGCAATCGTCCTATAATACCCCTTATCGTTTTTAATTTGAAAAAGGAGACACCATGACTTTTAAAAAAATTATTTTAAACAAACTGACACTCATCGCAATGGTCATTGCTGTGATTTATCAAATTGCCATGATTGGCATTTACATCGGGGGCTATCAATACACTGCTGACCGTCCCCAAAAAAACAAGATCGTCTACGTCAATCAAGACGGTGATAAAGGCAAAGCTATTGTCAAATCAATGAAAGATCCCCTAAATTTTGCAAGCCAAGACGAAAGTAACCTAAAGAATGCTAAAGCAATCCTTCGCAACCATGATGCAGCTTTGGTCATCAATATCCCTGAACATTACACCGAAGACATGGTTCAAGGTAAGACTGTCAAACTCAATTACTTCTGTAACAGTGCCGGTGATACCATCAGTAAACAAACGGGGACAACCATTGCCAGCAAATGAACAAGCAAACTTAATTTAGCAGTATCTAACAAAAAAATGCAGGCTGTACTTGTTAAATCAATGATGGAAGTAACTAAACCTCGAATCGAAGCTGACATCAAAAAAGCCGTCGGTACAGACCCAACCAAACTCGAAACTGTCCAAAAAACCGTGACAGCTAAGTACCAAGAGCAGTTTACACAAGCTGCTAAAAATGCCGTTGACCTCAATAGCGTTACTGAAAACAGCAAGAACGTCAATCCAAAACCAACCTCTAAAATGAACCTCATTATGATGCCAATGATCACCCCTGTCTCAAGTTACATCGGCGCCATGATTTCATCCATCATCCTCTATAGTTTTGTCTTTAAAAAGGCCATCCGTTTTAAGGTATCTCGCAAATGGCTTGGTTGGCTTGCCCTTGAAGTTGATTACCTACTGATTTCACTAGCCGTCGGCAGTGCGAGATCCCTAATGCTCTCTTGGATTAACCATTTTGGTCAAGAAACCACGATTAAGCTCTTTGGTATTTTAACGCTCAACACCTTTGTCAGCTTCCAGTTGATTTTAACCATTTATATGGTTCTTGGAGCAGTTGCCTTCCTTGTGACCTTACCATTAACATTGGCGCAAGTGGTGACGGCAGGAACTATGATTCCAGAATACTTGATGGCGCCAACTCTCAAAGCTATCCGCCCATATCTCCCAGTATCATCATCTTGGCAATTGATTCAAGATACCATTTTTAAAACAAGCACAAACAGCAAGCCTCTCATGCAGTTGCTGATGCTTGCCGGTGTATCAATCCTTATAACCCTAATCATTTTACCTATCCGTTACCGTAAAAATGCAGCACCAAGACCTGATATCGATATCTTATCTTTATTTTAGATAACGTAACTAGCTACTTTCATACCTGTAGCTAGTTTTCTTTTAGAGTTCAAGAAAAGGTTTTCACACCGAAACAAGTGTTTTGTGTTACTATAGAAAGTAAGAAAAGCTATTTCTTTTAAAACTACCGTATCAGGAGCTCTTATGCGAAAATTTCTACAAACCATTCTCTACGAATTATCTTTTTACGTTGAAATTATTATCTCTATTATTTTAGTCGTTGTTCTAATGACCTTGACAACCCGTCTTGTCATTGATGTCTCTGGGATTTTCTCTTCTAGTAACACGATTGAACACTATTTGCAAAATTTTCTAAACCAAGCCATGAGTATTGCCATTGGTGTTGAGTTGATTAAAATGTTAACCAAACATTCCTCTAGTACCATCATTGAAGTATTGCTCTTTGCCATGGCACGTCAACTTGTCGTTGCACATGGTAACCCTTTAGATACCTTATTAAGTGTCATTAGTCTAACCATCTTACTAGCAGCTCGTAAATACCTTCTCAGTAACTTCGATGATCATCATAGTATTATTGTTAGGGGCAGTCAAAAGGTGAAATTGGCCAATGTCCTGGCACGTGTCAACCTTCCTAGCAAAAAACAAGAACTAATGCGCGATTTTATGGTTAGACACCTTCAAGAGGAGGAAAAGACCGTTGCAATCGGAGCATCCGTTTACTTTAAGAATGTTGCACTACGCATTGACAGCATGAAAGGTGGCGTTATTACCCGCGTAGAAATCATTAAGTCACACCATTGATTTTCTGAAAAATCATTTATTTTCCCAAGAAAATTTCAGCAAATTCTATCTTTGGTTTTCATGGGTTTACAACGCTTACATTTTTTTGCGAAATTAATCTGAAATGATTGAAAAAAGACTCACAAAAGAGTATTATAGTATCTGAACTCAAAACTAAGAGGAGTATTAAAATGACACATATTCAATTTGATTATTCAAAAGTCCTTGATCAGTTTGTGGCACCACATGAGCTTGACTACATGCAAGCACAAGTGACAGCTGCAGATAACATGCTTCGTCAAGGTACTGGACCTGGTTCAGACTTCTTAGGTTGGTTGGACCTTCCAGAAAACTACGACAAAGAAGAATTTGCTCGTATCCAAGAAGCTGCTAAAAAAATTCAATCTGACAGCGAAGTTCTTGTCGTTATCGGTATCGGTGGGTCATACCTTGGTGCCAAAGCTGCTATCGATTTCTTGAACAACCACTTTGCTAACTTGCAAACTGCTGAAGAACGCAAAGCACCTCAAATTCTTTACGCTGGAAACTCTATCTCATCAACTTACCTTGCTGATTTAGTAGAATACGTTCAAGACAAAGAATTCTCAGTAAACGTGATTTCAAAATCAGGAACAACAACTGAACCAGCTATCGCTTTCCGTGTCTTCAAAGAGCTTTTGGTTAAAAAATACGGTCAAGAAGAAGCTAACAAACGCATCTATGCGACAACTGACAAAGTTAAAGGTGCCGTTAAAGTTGAAGCTGACGCCAACAACTGGGAAACTTACGTTGTTCCAGATAACGTTGGAGGACGTTTCTCAGTCCTTACAGCTGTAGGTCTTCTTCCAATCGCGGCTGCTGGTGCTGACATCACTGCCCTTATGGAAGGTGCTAACGCTGCTCGTCAAGAATTGTCATCAGATAAAATCTCTGAAAACATTGCTTACCAATATGCAGCCGTCCGTAACGTTCTTTACCGCAAAGGCTACGTCACTGAAATCTTGGCTAACTATGAGCCATCACTTCAATACTTTGGTGAATGGTGGAAACAATTAGCTGGTGAATCAGAAGGTAAAGACCAAAAAGGTATCTATCCAACATCGGCTAACTTCTCAACAGACCTTCACTCACTTGGACAATTCATCCAAGAAGGTTACCGTAACATCTTTGAAACTGTTATTCGTGTGGACAAACCACGTAAAAACGTTCTTATCCCTGAAATGGCTGAAGACCTTGATGGTCTTGGTTACCTACAAGGTAAAGACGTTGACTTCGTTAACAAAAAAGCAACTGACGGGGTCCTTCTTGCCCACACAGATGGTGGCGTTCCAAACATGTTTGTAACCCTTCCAGAACAAAACGAATTCACACTTGGCTACGCTATCTACTTCTTCGAATTGGCAATCGGTCTTTCAGGTTACCTCAACAGCGTTAACCCGTTTGACCAACCAGGTGTTGAAGCCTACAAGAAAAACATGTTTGCCCTTCTAGGTAAACCAGGATTTGAAGACCTCGGCGCAGAACTTAACGCACGTCTCTAATCTACTGATTGAATACAAAATGAAGAGCCCTGAAAAGGGACTCTTTTTTACTGCCATAAAAATTAGTAAAGGAAATTTTTTAAAAGCTTGAAAAAGTGTGTCTTAATTTTATTTTGTAAGCGTTTTATAATAAAGCTATCAAAATAAAAGGAGTTTAATCATGACAGATTGGTTAAATATTGCTGGGAAAACAGTTGTTGTTACGGGAGCTTCTTCAGGAATTGGAGCTGCTATCGTTGAAGAATTATTAGCACTTGATGCTAACGTTGCTAATTTTGATATCACCGAAGGAAATTTAAAACATAAAAATCTTTTATTCGTGAAGGTAGATGTTACTTCTCGTGAACAGGTCGAAGCTGGGGTACAAGCTGTTATAGATAAGTTTGGTACAATCGATGCCCTTGTTAATAACGCTGGCATTAATATTCCTCGTCTCCTTGTTGACCCTAATAATCCTGGAGGTCAGTACGAATTAGATGACGCAACATTTGAAAAAATCACTATGATTAACCAAAAAGGACTTTACCTCGTTAGTCAAGCAGTAGGAAGAATTCTAGTTGATAAAAAAGATGGTGTTATTATTAATATGGCGTCGGAAGCTGGACTAGAAGGTTCAGAGGGGCAAAGTGCTTACGCTGCAACAAAAGCTGCCGTATACAGTTACACACGATCATGGGCTAAAGAACTTGGCAAATATCATGTACGTGTTGTCGGTATCGCACCAGGTATCATGGAAGCTACTGGTTTGAGAACTCTTGCCTACGAAGAAGCTCTTGGATATACTAGAGGAAAAACAGTTGAAGAAATTCGCGCTGGTTATACATCAACAAGTACTACACCTTTGGGACGTAGTGGAAAATTAAGTGAAGTTGCAGATCTTGTAGCCTACTACATCTCTGATCGTTCTAGTTATATTACAGGTATTACTACAAATGTTGCTGGTGGAAAAACACGCGGTTAATTTAATAATGAGGGTGGTGATAGATTGGCCTTAGTAAATCGTTGGTACCAAATATTGAATCTTTTAGTAGGACAACCTTACCTTCCACTTCGGGAAGTTCAAAAAGCATTAAGTATCAGTCAAAAAACATTACTAAACAGCATTGAACAATTAAATGATATCTTGGACAATGATCTTCATATTACAAAACAAGGAGATCAACTTTCCTTACAAGTATTTAATTACAGTCGCTTAGAAGACATACTAGCAGGAAGTCTACGTAAAGAGAGTGACTTTAATTCTTCTAGTAAAAGAACATCATACATCATCAAACGGTTGCTTCATGCCACAAAGCCTATACTCATTGATAATTTAGCAGAGGAAATAGGTGTCAGTCGAACAACTATTAATAAAGATTTAAAACAGGTTAAACAATTAGCTAACCATTATCAAATAACTATTATCGGAAAGACTAATCAAGGATTATCCGTCAGAGGCGATGAACTACAGCTACGTTTATTTTATTGTCATAATGTTTATGCTTATTTTAACGCTACAACACTTTCTCTAGAAACAGAACAATTTTTAAAAGAATGTTATCAAACTTATCAATTGCCTAAAAGCGTCCAAGACCTACTATCCAAAGTCATTGCTATAATGATTTTTCGATTACAACATGGCCATCTACTCGAAAAGTCTATTCCTTATTTTAGCAATGGTTTAAAAGATAGTGAAATTATGGAGCAACTCGTTTTTCATATCGAAACGACCTATCACATTTCGCTTAGCCAATATGAGCAGGACTTCCTAGCATTTCCATTAAACATGCAATACATTGATAACCTACCTTATCAAGAAGTATCAAACCATCTTATTCTACATGTTTTTCAGAAAATGATTTCTCGTTCCAAAGATACATTTGATTTTCAAATTAATAGCGAAAAACTGTTTGTTGATATGCATATGCACCTCAGATTTCTCTTAAATCGTTTAATTTTTCATACTCAGGCAAATGATTTATTTCACGGGGAAATAAAAGAAAAATACCCTCTTGCTTATCAACTGGCAAGTGACGCTTCTACTGTTTTAAGAGATATGTTCAAGTATCCTGTTGATAGCTCAGAAATTAGTTACCTAGCTCTTTATTTCGAGATGGGACTCAGAGAGACGAAAACAGAAGAAGGATTTGACTCTCGAAAAATAGCTGTTGTTTGTACAACAGGTAGGGGAACCGCAACTATGATTAATCGGCAAATCAGACGTATCATCGGCAATGAAATTACAATTGATCAATATTCTGAAGAGAACTTCAATCCGCTTCAAGCTAAAAAGTATTCTGCTATATTCACGACTATCCCTCTTAAATTTCAAAATATCTCACCTCCAGTTATCCAATTGACTAACCTATTTGATGATCAATGGCTAAGAACAAAGTGGGAAGAAATTAGCAACTGGGAATATCAGCAGTTTGAACATGTTCAGTTGACATTTATGCGTTTAAATACTCAAACTGATTATCGGCAGTACCTCTTAACAATGGCTAATTATTTAGAAGAAGAACAGTATGTTGATAACAATTTTCATCTGAATATCTTAAAGCGAGAGGATAAGCAATCAACTATTTTCGGGCAAGGTATTGCTTTTCCTCATACAACTCACACTAAAAAACAAGTAACCTTACTTCTAGGTGTTCTTGATGAAACCTATCGAACTTCCAATAAATCTGTTGATCTCATTTTCATGTTAGCTATTCCTGAACACTCTACTCCAGCAATGGAAAAAGAACTTTTATCACTGTACGATGATATTTTTAGAATTGCTAACAACGATGACATCAAACAAGAATTAAAAACACTCACATCTACAGATGCATTTCAATCACTTATAAAATGTAAAGGAGTATTAAAATGAGCCCTATTGTCTTTCTTGCTATGATTATAGTCATGGCCTACACCCTACAAATCTTTTTGGGTTTCAAACAAATTAAACATTTTAACAGTGTCTATATCGAACTTCGTAGAAAAGGCCGTGTTGCTATTGGACGCCGTTCTGGTAAGTTTAAATCAGGGACGATTGTCATGTTTGCTATTGATTCTAAGGGAAAAATTAGCGCCGCTAAAAAGATTCAAGGTGTTACTATTGGCGCTCGCTTTAAAGACATGCCACAGTATATCAATCACGATTTACACTATTTAGATCATTATAATCCTCTTGTTCGTCAAGAAAATAAACTGACTCAAATTGCTATAAAGGATGCTAGGGATGTTTTCCTCACTATTGAGGCAGGAACTTATCAAGAAGTTCCTAAAAGTATTCCAATGATTGATTGGAGCTTACAAATAAAATCACTCCTCTCTCGATTCAAATTAACTAACAAATCACTATAACCATTAGGAGGTTTTTTATGGATTACATTACTAAATTTGCAGAAGGCTTTATGGATCTCTTTCAAGCTGGTGCAGATACTTTTATCAGCTGGATGACAGGAATTGTGCCAGTTGTCTTAATGCTATTAGTAGCAATGAATGCAATCATTGCACTCATTGGTGAAGAAAAAATGAATAAAGTTGGTGAGTTTTCTGCCAAAAATCCACTAACACGATACATGTTATTACCTTTTCTTTCCGCCTTTATGCTGGGGAATCCAATGTCCATGAGTATGGGAAGATTCCTACCAGAATACTATAAACCAAGCTTTATTGCTGCACAAATGCAATTTTGTCACACCTCTAACGGTGTATTCCCCCACATCAATCCAGGTGAACTCTTTGTTTACTTAGGAATTGCTACTGGTATCGAAACTTTAGGCTTAAGTCAAATGGAACTGGCAGTACGCTACCTACTTGTCGGTCTCATAATGAATGCGCTAGGTGGTTGGGTCACTGACTTTACAACAGCCTTTGTTTGTAAACAACAAGGTATTCAATTAAGTAAAACGGTACAATTAGATAAATAAGCAACAATCTAGGAGAATAATCATGACATATAATAGTATCAAAGTTGTTAAAGGTAATGGTGGTTTTGGTGGACCACTTTTGATCACCCCTACGGAGGAAAAACATAAATTCATCTATATCACAGGTGGTGGCGAAAAACCAGAAATTGTTGATAAAATCGTTGATTTAACCGGCATGGAAGCCATCAATGGATTCAAAACATCAATCCCTGATGAAGAAATTGCTCTGGCTATTGTTGACTGTGGTGGTACACTTCGTTGTGGTATCTATCCCAAGAAAGGTATCCCAACCATCAACATCGTCGCTACGGGAAAATCCGGACCACTAGCACAATACATTACAGAAGATATTTACGTGTCAGCTGTTGGCGTAAATCAAATAAGCCCTACTGAAGACAGTCTTACAAATATTCAAAAAGCAACTGTCACTGAACCTTCTACTGAAAAATCAAGTTCTTATGATACAAGTAAGAAAATTACCGAACAACGTGCTGAAAAAAGTTTTGTCGCACGTATTGGTATGGGAGCTGGGAAAGTCGTTGCAACCTTTAATCAAGCTGCTCGTGATGCCATTCAAACAATGCTAAATACAATCCTTCCCTTTATGGCATTCGTATCACTCTTAATTGGTATTATCAATGGTTCTGGTGTTGGTACTTGGATTGCCAATCTATTAGCACCCTTAGCAGGGAATATTTGGGGACTGGTTATTATTGGTTTTGTGTGTTCATTGCCATTTCTCTCTCCACTTCTAGGTCCTGGCGCAGTCATCTCACAAATTGTTGGGACTCTTATCGGGGTACAAATTGGCAAAGGAAATATTCCACCTCAAATGGCTCTTCCTGCTTTATTCGCTATTAATACCCAAAATGGTTGTGACTTCATCCCTGTAGCATTGGGACTTACAGAAGCTGAAGCAAAAACTGTAGAAGTTGGAGTCCCTTCTGTACTCTATTCTAGATTCTTAAATGGTGTCCCACGTGTACTTGTCGCATGGTTAGCAAGTATCGGACTCTACCAATAATCAACAATTAACCTTTTAGAAAGAAGATTACTATGTCAACTATTTTTAACACTACCGTAACAGCTATCGGTCCTGAAGCAGAAGGGATGATTGAAGACGCTAATATGCTCGTCCTTTTTGGAGAAGGGGCTCCAACTGATTTAGCAGAATTTTGTTTTACCATTAACAATAAAGAGCTTTCTGGGTCAATACAGATTGGCGGAACTGTTCTTATTGATGAATTAGTCTTCCCTATAACTTTCGTCGGAGAAGTAGTTGAGAAAAATCTTAAAAATTTAGGACATATTACAATTAGTTTTGATGGTTCAACAGAAGGCTCTCTGCCTGGGACATTACACGTTTCAGCTCATCATTTACCTAAGCTAAATCTAGGTACAAGCGTCAAAATTGTTTCTTAAGGAGACTCTCACTATGGAAATACTACTTGATACAGCTAATATCGAGAGCATTGAATCTCTTCAAAATGTATTGCCTCTAAAAGGTATCACAACCAATCCATCAATTCTAAAGAAGGAAGGTGAGATTGATTTCTTTGAACACCTCCGAAAAATCAGGAATATCATTGAACTTGAGCAAACTCTCCATGTTCAAGTCACAGCTACTACTGCTGACAAAATGATTAAAGAAGCTCATGCCATTCGAGAGGGTATTGATCCATCAGTATACATAAAAATTCCTGTAACTTTTGAGGGACTAAAAGCTATTAAAGCTCTTAAAAAACAGGGTGTAAATATCACTGCGACAGCTATTTACACAAAACTACAAGGTTTTCTAGCTATTGCTGCTAATGCCGATTACTTAGCGCCTTATTATAATCGCATGGAAAATTTAGGAATAAATGCAGAATCAGTTATGTCATCTCTTCAAAAAGAAATCGAGCGAACGAATAGTCAAAGCAAACTACTAGGAGCGAGTTATAAAACGATTGAACAAATAAATGGTACATTTGATGCGGGAGCACAGGCTATTACAGTCTCTCCCGAACTCATTGAACAACTTCTATCGTCAAACACAATCGTCAAAGCAGTTGAAGACTTTCAAGAAGATTGGAAAGTTATTCACGGAACACAAACAATCGATGACCTCTTTCATAAATGATGCAATATCGAGATTAACACAAAACAAAACGAATTCACACTTGGCTACGCTATCTACTTCTTCGAATTGGCAATCGGTCTTTCAGGTTACCTCAACAGCGTTAACCCGTTTGACCAACCAGGTGTTGAAGCCTACAAGAAAAACATGTTTGCCCTTCTAGGTAAACCAGGATTTGAAGACCTCGGCGCAGAACTTAACGCACGTCTTTAATATAAATAATATATAGGAATCAGGAGTCTCAATAGAGGCTCTTTTTTTGAGAAAAAATCCTTATAAATCTTATCATATCAATGTTGACAAGTGATATATATATAATTAGATTTAGAAAAAATTTGATACTTCAAAGGAGATTATGATGAAAAACGTTGGTAAAGGATGTTTTGGTTGCTTTGGCATAATTGGAATTATTGTGGTGGGAATTGTAACCATTGCAATATTTGCTTTTTCAGGAAAGAGTGATTCTAGTAAAAGTTCAAAAACAGTACCATCTAGTTCATTAACGAGTAAAGAAAGCTTTCAAAACAACGAAAGAGCTACAGAAAAAGATAGTTTTTATCCCACGGATACTAGTGACGCAACCATTGAATCAATCGTCACTTATGCAAACTATTTGGATATGTATGAACTTATTGTTAACGAATATATCACCAATTATGAAGCAGCTGTAAAACAATATGGAGTGGGTGGTGATCCATCCTATCAAACGATGAAAGAAGAAGTTACTGCCACCATTGAGCAGCAGAAACAACAATACGGTCCTATGAAAAATACTCCCATTGTTGGTAAAGAAGAATTAGTACAATTTTTAAAAAACTATCGTGACGAGTTGAAAACTTACACTGATAATATAGCTAACGGAATTTAGATGGGGGTTTTCATGAGTAACTTTGGAAAGGGATGCTTGTACATTATTATCTGCCTTGGTTTATCTTTAGGTATTCTAAAATTCATTCTTGGTGAATATTTGGAGATGTTATTATTTCCTATTACCATGTTCTCCCCAATACTACTGTTGATGATCTTAGGGATTATTGGAAATACACTTTCTGAACTAATTAAAACAGGTAAATGGCTAGGACTTGGAGCTATCTTTGGAAATATTGCTAATAATAAGATAAATGTAGATGCTAGCGTGAAATCAAATAAAAGCTATAAGAAGAAAAAAATTCAAACGAATAACCCGATCATTGATACGGCAGTAGAGTTTACTTCTCCAGAAATTGATGACATCGAAGATAATCTCATAAGTGGTGAACAATATCAAGCATTCCTTAAATGGAAAAAATGAATCGTTCAAATAAAGAAGTTGAATAAGCTTCTTTTTATATTCTTTCAAATTTTCTGACTATTTGTTATAATAAAACCATTAACTGCCAAGGAGATTATGATGACTGCTCAAAAAATGACTGCTCAAGAAATTATTGCCTACATTAGCAATGCCGAAAAGAAAACAAATGTTAAAGTAACCTACGCTGGACAAGTAACTGCTGAGATTCCTGCCTCAGTTATTCAACTTAGTAATGTTCTTTTTGGAGATTGGAAAGATATCGAACCACTCCTTGAAGGCATGACTGAAAACGTGGATTATGTTGTTGAACAAGATGGTCGTAACTCTGCGGTTCCCCTCTTAGATAAACGTCACCTCAACGCTCGTATCGAACCAGGCGCTATCATTCGTGACCAAGTTACCATCGAAGATAATGCCGTTATTATGATGGGGGCTATCATCAACATTGGTGCTGAGATTGGTGCTGGTACTATGATTGATATGGGTGCCATTCTCGGTGGTCGTGCAACCGTCGGTAAAAATAGCCACATCGGTGCTGGAGCCGTTCTTGCTGGGGTTATCGAACCTGCTTCCGCTGAGCCTGTCCGTGTTGGTGACAATGTTCTAGTTGGTGCCAATGCTGTTGTTATTGAAGGTGTGCAAATTGGTAATGGTTCTGTTGTTGCAGCAGGTGCCATTGTTACCGAAGATGTTCCAGAAAACGTTGTTGTTGCTGGGGTTCCAGCTCGTATCATCAAAGAAATCGATGCTCAAACGCAACAAAAAACGGCATTAGAAGATGCCCTTCGTAACCTCTAATAACTAAGAAAGCTGAGCATAGCTCAGCTTTTATCACAAGCAGGAAATATTATTATGGCTTTAGATTTAATCCAAATTAGACGTGATCTCCACCAAATCCCTGAAATTGGCTTAGAAGAATTCAAAACCCAAGCCTATCTCCTCAAAACAATTGAAGAATTGACCCAAGGAAAACCCTTCGTCAAACAAAAAACTTGGCGTACTGGAATACTTGTTTTTGTAGAAGGCTATAACGCTCAGAAAACCATCGGTTGGCGAACAGATATTGATGGTCTGCCAATCATTGAAGAAACAGGACTGGATTTTGCCAGTCAACACGATGGTCGTATGCACGCCTGTGGCCACGATATGCACATGACACTGGCTTTAGGCCTTCTTGAGGAGCTAACACAGACCCACCCCAAAGAAAACCTTCTCTTCTTATTCCAGCCAGCTGAGGAGAATTTTGCGGGTGGGATGCTTATGTATGAGGATGGTGCCTTTGGCGACTGGAAACCAGATGAATTTTACGGACTCCATGTGAGACCAGACATGAAAGTCGGTGATATTGCAACCAATACGGGGACACTTTTTGCAGGAACTTGCGAAGTAAAAATCACCTTCAAAGGTAAAGGTGGTCATGCTGCCTTTCCACATCAATCAAATGATGCCTTAGTTGCGGCTGCTTACTTTATCACTCAAGTGCAGACCGTTGTTAGCCGCAACGTCGACCCTATCGAGGGTGGTGTTGTGACCTTTGGTGCTATGCAAGCAGGGACAACAAACAATGTTATTTCTGAGACTGCCTTCATGCACGGAACCATCCGTGCCCTAACGCAAGACATGAGCCTCCATATCCAAAATCGTGTCCAAACGATTGCTGAAGGGGTTGCTGCTAGTTTTGGCATGGAAGTCGATGTTATTCTCAATCCCAGCGGCTATCTGCCTGTTGAAAATAATCCACTATTGGCTCAAGAGCTAATGACCTTCTTCCAAAATCAGCCTGAAGTCAACCTTATCAACTGCCCACCAGCTATGACTGGTGAAGATTTTGGTTATCTCTTGCATAAAATCCCTGGTGTCATGTTCTGGCTTGGTATTGATACCCCCTACCCCCTACATCATGCCAAAATGAGTCCAAATGAAAAATCTCTTGCATTCGGTGTTAAGCACATATCCACATTTTTGAAACAAAAAAGTTATTAACAAAAAAAAATACTTCGTTGACATCAACGAAGTATTTTTTTCCTGTTATATC
>NZ_JBLOJT010000031.1:0-17127 GCF_047785745.1 Streptococcus pluranimalium
TAACGAATTATTGTTAACTTTTTAGGCTTGTTCTTTTTAGAGAACGGTGCTATAATAAGCAAGCATTGTCATAAGGAGAAATCATGAACACTAATAACGAGATCATCGAGCTAATTAATCAACGAAAGTCAGAATTAAACTTATCACTGAGTCAATTATCTAGACAAGTAGGCATGGCTAAATCAGCTGTCTCTTGTTATCTTCATAAAACAAGAGAATTTCCGCTAAATCGCCTTCCCCAGTTTGCTGAAGCACTAGATTTATCACCAGAGACGCTCTTAGGTATCTCAGAAGAAGATTATCAGGTTATTTTCCAAAAACTTGATCAAGAGCGTCGAGAGCAAGTTTTGGATTTTCTTAGTCAGCAGCTAGCTCAACAAGAAGCTGAAAAACAAGAAACCATCTCATCGCTTTATCCCGTTAAAACTGTT
The DNA here is from genome assembly GCF_047785745.1 of Streptococcus pluranimalium. Lineage (GTDB taxonomy): Bacteria > Bacillota > Bacilli > Lactobacillales > Streptococcaceae > Streptococcus > Streptococcus pluranimalium_B. The sequence continues at coordinate 432 of NZ_JBLOJT010000031.1, forward strand.
ACTCAACTAGCTGCTGGACTCGGTTATGCTTTTAACGATTATGAGTTTGAAACGGTTCATGTCTCCTCCCAACCTCCCCGTTATGATCTCGCCTCTATTGTTAATGGTGATTCTATGTATCCAACCTATCGAAGTGGAGATGTTGTCTACCTCGTTGACCGTGGCTTTACCTCTTATAATGGTGAGGTTTGTGCTGTAGCCATTAATGACCAAACCTTTTTAAAGCAAGTTTATTTAGAGAAGGAACAACTCCGGCTGGTTTCCATTAATCCAGACTATGACGATATCCTTTTTCCCTTCCCACCTGAGGAAGATACTCACATCAAAATTTATCAAGTTATTGGTCGTGACACAACTGTGGCTATTTAATCAGAAAGGAACTATATGATTACCAAAGAATTTGATACCATCACAGCTATCTCTACTCCTCTTGGGGAGGGAGCTATTGGTATCGTCCGCTTGTCTGGAAGTCAGGCTATTGCGATTGCTCAAAAAGTTTTTAAAGGTAAAAAGCTCAACGACGTCCCTAGTCATACCATTAACTATGGTCACATCGTTGAAAATAATGACATCATTGACGAGGTTATGGTTAGTGTCATGCGTGAACCCAAGACTTTTACGCGCGAAGATGTTGTTGAAATTAATACCCACGGTGGGGTAGCAGTCACCAATGAAATCCTCCAACTTTTGATTCGCTCAGGAGCTCGTATGGCTGAACCTGGCGAATTCACCAAGCGAGCATTCCTAAATGGCCGAGTTGATTTGACCCAAGCTGAAGCTGTTATGGATTTGATCCGAGCTAAGACTGATAAGGCTATGGCAGTTGCCGTTCAACAATTGGACGGTTCCTTAAAAACACTCATTGATAACACTCGTCAAGAAATTCTAAACACCCTAGCACAAGTTGAAGTTAACATCGATTATCCCGAATACGATGATGTTGAAGAAATGACTACTGCTCTCATGCGCGAAAAAACGCAAGAATTTCAAGAGCTTTTAGAAAATCTTTTACAGACAGCTAAGCGTGGGAAAATCCTTCGCGAAGGACTTTCGACTGCTATCATTGGTCGTCCCAATGTCGGTAAATCAAGTCTCCTTAACAATCTACTTCGTGAAGAAAAAGCTATTGTAACTGACATTGAAGGAACGACACGCGATGTGATTGAAGAATACGTCAATATCAAAGGCGTCCCCCTTAAATTGATCGATACAGCTGGTATTCGTGAGACCGATGATATCGTTGAACGCATTGGGGTAGAGCGTTCTAAAAAAGCTCTTAATGAAGCTGATTTAGTGCTTCTAGTATTGAATGCTTCCGAGACTTTAACCAAACAAGATCGCACACTATTAGAGATTAGTAAAGATAGCAATCGTATCGTACTCTTAAATAAGACCGACTTAGAGCAACATATTGAAACTGAACAACTGCCAGACGACGTCATCGCTATTTCTGTTTTAAAAAATGAAAATATTGTTCAGATTGAAGAGCGTATTAACCAACTTTTCTTTGAAAACGCAGGCTTGGTTGAAAAAGACGCTACCTACCTATCAAACGCCCGTCACATCTCCTTAATTGAAAAAGCGGTTGATAGCTTAAAAGCTGTCAACGAAGGTTTGGAACTCGGGATGCCCGTAGATCTTCTTCAGGTTGACATGACTAGAACTTGGGAAGTTTTAGGAGAAATAACTGGCGATGCTGCCCCGGATGAACTCATTACCCAACTTTTCAGCCAATTCTGTCTCGGTAAATAAAAACTTAGGTAGAATTCCTCTACTGCTAACCTAAATTAAGATATTAAAGATAACTGAGAAAACTTAATTTTTGTTTTCTATTGAAAATTGAACAAGATAAAATGGCTAAGAATAACGTTTTTAACGACGTTATTCTTAGCCATTTTGTGTTTTTGTTTTTGTCAAATTACTTCTTTGGTATTAGTCTACTGCTTTTCCAGTTAATTTTGCCGCATCAGAGATGTACTGTTTGTAAGTACCTTCTTTTTCCATTTTAGCAATAACTTTATTAATTGTTTTTTGTAGTTCTTGACTTTCTTTACCTTTTGGCATAGCAACCGCTTTAGCATCACCATCTCCAACTTTCAAGGCAACTTTTGCTAAGGTAATATCATTATTTTGTGCGATATAACCTTCTGCAACTGGTTTTTCCAAATCAACAGCATCAACAACGCCAGACTTCAATTCATTGACGGCTTCACCCATTGCTGTTAGTGGAACAACTTGAGAGTCTTTCAACTGTTCTTTTGCAAGATTTTCTTCAATACTGCCTTTTTGCACCGCAACCTTTTTACCAGCTAATTGATCTAAGCTAGTATATTTTCCTTCATCTTCTTCACGGACTAATATAGCATTTTCCGTTGTGTAGTAAGCGTCAGAGAATGCATAAGCATTCTTACGTTCTTCAGTCACTGATAATCCAGAAATAGCAATGTCTGCTTTACCAGTTTTTAAACTCGCCAAAACGTTATCGAAGCTCATGCTTGATACTTCAAGTTTTACACCTAATTCATCAGCAATATCGTGCGCTAAATCAATATCAGCTCCAACAACCTTATCTTTAACGTCTACTAAAGCTTTAAACTCAAATGGAGGATAGTCTGGGCTGACGGCAACAACTAATTTGCCATCTTTTTTAATTTCTTCTTGTAAATCAGATGATTCAGAAGAACCACAAGCTGTAAGGGTTACAGCAGAAACAAGGAGAGTTGCTCCTAAAATTAATTTTTTCAATGTCATAATTAATCCTCGATATCTTATAATAATGATATTATACAACACTTTCAGCATATGTCAATAATAATTTGTATTTTTATTCAAATATTCTTTGGATATAGATAATTTATATAACCGCATCTTCTAAATAATGGATGTCTAGCAAATCATACGACATCTCTCAGCTAATTAATAATTAAGAGAATTTCCATTCTGGTAACAAATACAAAGGTATTTTTCCTAATCAATACCTTACTGTTTCACTGACAAATCATAGGCATCTTGAACAAAAGTATTGATTTTATCCTCTTCTTTCAAGGATTTAATAACATCATTGACTTTTTTAGTTAATTTTTGACTGCCTTTTGGTATAGCAACAGCATACGCTTCTGCATCATCAGAAGGTAATTCAACTGTTGCAATGGCTAAATTTTGGTTCTTTTCAGCATAGCCTTTAGCAATCGCTTCTTCTGATACGAGAGCCTGAACTTTTCCATTTGATACCTCAGCCACCATTTCACCTATTTTTGTCAAGGGTGTGATATTAGCTTCTTTAAGGTTGTCTTTGCAATGGTCTCTTGAATACTTCCCTTTTGAACGACAACTGCTTGATTGTCAAAATCACTAAATGTTTTATAATATTGAGGTTTATCTTTTAGTACCATCATAACATTCTTAGACTCATAGTAATACTCAATGAAAATCTAAATCTGAAACCATTTAAGTACAAGGTGTAAATCTGGACGATTTACTAGGATAAGGAGACTCAAACCATAATTCTATATTCAGATTTTGAATTAATACTCATTGAAAATCAGTATCAATTCTAGATGAGAGTAGTAAAAAAGAGCTGGTTTCCCAACTCCTTAATCACAACATATAAGCTATTGTATAGCTTAACTATGCCAGATATCTTGATTATATTGTGCAATCGTTCTGTCTGAAGAGAAGAAACCTGCTTTAGCAATATTATGCACAACTTTACGATTCCATGCTTGACGATGTTCGTAATCTGTTAACATGTTCTCTTTGATATCAATGTATTCTGAAAGATCAATCAAGGTCATGAACCAGTCTTTATTAAGCAATTCATGGTATAAACGCTCTAAGCGTTCTTTATTACCAACTGCTAGCAAGTCCTCTGAGAGAATAAAGTCGACTGCTTCTTTAATTCTCTCATCAGATTCATAGTAATCACGAGAAATATAGCCAGCCTTGTCATAAAGATCAATAATGGTATCAGAATCTTTACCAAATGTATAAATATTATCCATTCCTGCTAATTCAGCAATCTCAACATTGGCACCATCCATCGTTCCTAAAGTCAAGGCACCATTAAGCATGAATTTCATATTACCAGTACCAGAAGCTTCTTTGGAAGCTAGCGAAATCTGTTCTGAAATATCCGTTGCTGGAATTAAATGCTCTGCCACGGTAACGTTGTAGTTTTCAACCAAATGAACATTGAGATACGGACTAACTTCTGGATCATTATTAATCAATTCTGACAAGCTTAAAATCAAGTGAATGACATCTTGAGCGATAATATAGGCAGGTGCAGCTTTCCCACCAAAGATAACTGTCAACTTGCGTTTTGGAAGATTTCCTCGTTTGATTTCCAAATATTTATGAATCACATAAAGAGCATTCATTTGTTGACGTTTATACTCGTGGAAACGTTTGATTTGCGTATCAATGATAGAATTCTCATCCAAATCAATGCCTTTATGTTCTTTGAGGTAGCGTTTCAAATGCAATTTATTTTGATGTTTAATAGCATCCAATTGTTCATGAACAGCTGGATCATCCGCAAAGGCCACTAATTTTTCAAGTTTTGTCGCATCAGTCAAATAGTCATCGCCAATCAATTCTTTCACGTAAGCTGCTAAGTCTTGGTTAGCAAATTCCAACCAACGACGGAAGGTAATTCCGTTCGTTTTATTATTAAATTTTTCAGGATAAAGCTCATAGAAATCCTTTAACTCACTGTTTTTAAGAATTTCAGTATGAAGCGCTGCAACACCGTTTACACTTGTTGCAAAGTGAATATCCATATGCGCCATATGAACACGGCCTGATTCATCAATAATGTGGAGGTGAACATCTGAAACCTCTTTAGCCACTAATGCATCTAGTTTTTCAATGATAGTCACTAAATGGGGCACTACTTCATTGAGGTAATCAAGCGGCCATTTTTCCAAGGCTTCTGCCAAAATAGTATGGTTGGTATACCCCACCATCTCTTTAACAATCGCCACTGCTTCTTCAAATGTCAAACCATGTTTCTCCGTCAAGAGACGAATCAATTCTGGAATAACCATTGAAGGATGCGTATCATTGATTTGCACGTAAGCATAATCAGCAAGGTCGCGGACATTTGACCCACGTTCAATGGCTTCATCGATCAATAACTGCGCTGCGTTAGACACCATGAAATATTGTTGGTAGATACGGAGCAATTCTCCAGCCTTATCCGAATCATCTGGATAAAGAAAGAGGGTGAGGTTTTCTTTGATTTTTGTTTTATCAAAGGTGATGCCGTCTTCAATCAAGTCGTAATTGAGCCCATCAATATCAAAAAGGTTAAGATAATTTTTGCTGTCTCGATGATAACCTAGAATATCCAGACGGTCTAAACGTGAACGAAGGGTGAAATCCTTGAAGGGTACGTCATAGTGTACATCTGTTGGAATGAGCCATGACTCATCCTGAATCCAATCATTTGGCTCCGCTCCTTGTTGGTTGTCCTTGAAGACTTGCTTAAAGAGGCCAAAATGATAATTGAGACCAACACCTTCACCGTTAATGCCCAAAGTTGACATGGAATCAATAAAACAAGATGCCAAACGTCCTAAGCCACCATTTCCAAGAGATGGTTCTGGTTCTAAATCCTCAACCTCGCTGATTGATTTTCCAACAGTTGATAAAGCCTCTTTGACGTCTTGATAAACCCCTAAATTAATAAGGTTATTTGAGAGTAATTTACCAATCAAAAATTCAGCTGAAATATAATAAACTTTTCGTTTTGCCGTATTTTTCGGCATGTTCTCAGCAGTTTCTTTAACATAATAGAGCAATTCTTGATAGATTGCGTCGTTACTTAGTGAGGCTAAATCCTGCCCCTTATCGTTTAAGTAGGTTGTAAATGCTTTAGTCATTGTCCTCTTCCTCTAATTGTTTCTTTGTTGTGACGAGTGCTGCGTTAGCACGAGCATATAGCTCAGTGATGCTTGTTAAAAAGTCCTTCTTGTCTTGTGTTAAATCTTCTGCAAGCATCCGCCATTGCCAGTTACCACCGAGCGTATTTGGGGTGTTCATCCGTGATGTCTCATCTTTATCAAGTAGGTCTTGCATGGTGGCAATGGTAATATGACTCACACTAGCGTACAAGCTTCGTAGCATAGCTTCTGTGATTTTTTCATCCTGACTGCGATGGATGTAGGCATTTAGAAATGCTTGTTGCTCCACGCTTAGATTAGCGTACCAACCATTGATTACCTCATTATCATGTGTCCCGGTGTAGGCAACTGTATCCGGCGTGTAGTTGTGTGGAATATCAATACTTTGCCCTTCAACATCATAAAAACCAAACTCCATGATTTTCATACCTGGATAAGCCGTATCGGCCAGTAATTTCTCAGCTTTTTCATCGATATAGCCTAAGTTTTCAGCGATGATTGGTAATTCGCCAAGTTGATTTTTAACAGCTTCGAACAGCTTATAGCCAGGACCTTCTGACCAACGACCATTGATGGCTGTATCGTCCCCTCCGGGGATTTCCCAAAAATCAGAAAAACCTTTAAAATGGTCAATGCGGAGCTTATCATATATTTTAAAACTCTCTTTAATACGGTAAACCCACCAAGCATAGCCAGTTTCTTCATGAAGAGGCCAATTATAGATAGGGTTTCCCCAAAGTTGGCCAGTATCACTAAATTCATCTGCTGGGACACCCGCAATGAAGAGTGGTTGACGTTCAGCATCTAGTTTGAATAATTCTGGCATCGTCCAAGCTTCCACACTGTCAGCTGACACATAAATCGGCATATCTCCAATAATTTGAATACCATTCTCATTAGCGTAAGTCTTCAAATCTAGCCACTGCGAGTAGAAGAAATATTGTGTCACTTTATGATAGAGAATGACATCTGAAAGTTTCTCACGATAACTTTCCAGTGCAAGCTTATCTCGCTGAATAATAGCCTTATCTTCCCACTCTTGAAGAGCCTTACTACCAAAGTGTTCTTTAATAGCCATAAAGTCAGCAAAATCTGAAACCCAATTATTTTCAGACTCGAAAGTTTCTAATAAGGATAGACCTTCTGTGCTTGATAAGAAAGCTTTTACAGCTTTTTCTAAAATTGGACGACGTCTTTTGTAAATTAAGGCATAATCTACTTCTTCTTGATTATCACCGAATAAAATCCCCTGATAATCATCCGTTGATAAATAGCCAGACTCTGCTAAATAAGCCAAATCAATAAAGTGTGTATTTCCGGCAATAGCAGAAAATGATTGATAAGGCGAGTCGCCATAACTAGTTGTTGTTAGCGGCAGAATTTGCCAATAGGTCTGTTTCGTTTCAACTAAAAAATCCACAAAGTCATAAGCCTCTTTACCAAACGAGCCAATCCCAAATTGACCGGGTAAAGAAGAAATATGCATGAGGATACCACTTTCACGTTGACTCATACTACTTTCCCCTTTTTATTTTGTTTTGCTATAAAAATCATAGCGCAAACGATTGCATAAGTCAATAATTTTTTTGATTTTTTATTTTTCTCTTTTATCATAACTAAAAAAACCTTGATAGCAAGGCTTTTACGTTGATTTCTGTAGAATGTTTGGAATTTACTGATTTTTCTTTAAATTTCTTACTGACTCTCTCTCTTTCAGCGTAAAAGGAACAATAATTTGTTCACTTTTTTCTTCTTGATTAGACTGAATGATAGTCAATAAACGCTTAAAGCTAGTCTCTCCTAAGTGATCCACATGAATATCAAAAGTTGTCAGATAGGGGTGAATAAGCTTTGAAAAGATGGAATTGTTAAAGGTGATAATCGAAATATCATCTGGTACTTTTAAGCCATAATAAGAAAGCAATTGCATTAAGCGAATCGTCACTCGGTCAGAAATAACAACTAAGGCTGTCGGCCTTCCAGTCTCAATCGCAGTCATTAGCTCATCCACTTTTTTAGCATCTGCTGGGTCAAATAGAAACATGGGGCGATAAGTTAGATCTAGTCGCATCATACCTTTAACATACCCCATAAAACGTTCCGAGGCAACTTCTGATTTTAAGTCATCCGTAATAAAATAGATATCTTTGTGCCCTTTCTCATAAAGATGTTCAACGGCACTTTTCCCCATAAGTTGGTTATCATTATTAATGTATGTAATCTGTGTTTCATTTCCCTCTGGTGCTCCCACGATTACAAAAGGTAGTTTATTTTTCAATAAATAATCTCTAATAGGATCATTCTGATCAGAATACAAAATAATAAAGCCATCAACTCGTTTTTGCTGGTGCATCAAGGTTACCTGATCTAGTAAATCATTTAGCGAAGTACCTGTCGCGATAGAAATGGTAAAATCCTTCAACTTCGCTTCATCCGTGATCGTCGATAGGATGCGCATGAAGAAGGGTTCGCTTAAACGGTCTGGTGTTGCTAGTGGCGGGAAAACCAAGCCAATGTTATGAGTCAAACCACTTGCCAGCATTTGAGCAGCAACATTAGGGACATAGCCTAACTCAGCCATAGCTTTTCTGACCTTATCTTTCGTTTTCTGTGAAATAGAACGGTTATCTTTCAAGACTCGGCTAACAGTTGATGGGTTTACACCAGCTCTTTCTGCAACATCTTTTATAGTAGCCATGGTCTAAACTCCTTTATCTGTACTTTTGATTGTTCTAGTTTACAACACTTCACAAGCGTTTTCAATACTTTTGCCATTTTTTGCAATAAACATCTTATTGTCGTGTCATCTACTTACTCTCTTTATATTCCTGTTTTAAAAGCATTTATCACATTGCAAGCGATTTCTTTTTAGCTTTTTGACTGAGTAAAATTGGCAATTCCTCCATCAAAAGACTGACATTAAAAGAAAGCTGTTTGAGTATAATTACCATCAAAACTCTAGTTTGAGCAAGAGTTATACAAACAATCAAATAGTATTCTTTACAAGTGGTATTGCTTTATCATCGCCTTGCTTTAGATAATAACTATTCAGAGAAACTGAATAAGAAACAGCTAATTATAGTGTTAAAGCCGATTATTTAAAACCACCTTAATTCTATCACTATCAACATATCACTAGTCGATTGGTCTTGCAAACCAAAAAATCAAAGTATTTCTAAAGCGTTGAAAGATTTTATATTTTTGAATTCTATCGCTAAAATACCCCATTATACGCAATCGATTGCTTGGAGTTATAGATGTTTTTGAACAAAAAACTTAAACTTAACATAAGGATTATTTTAAAATTTTTTTGATTTTTGTAAAATAAGACTTGACATTTTTTGCAAACGATTGCATAATAAGGTTATCAATAATTTTCTTAGGAGGAAAACGCTATGAAATCATGGCAAAAAGTCGCATTATTCGGAGCAAGCCTCTCACTTATCGGTGGAGTCGCTGTCACAAGTACAACCGAAGTCAATGCTGCTTCAAAAGATACTATTAAACTCTGGGTACCAACAGGAGCTAAAAAATCTTATCAAAAAATTGTTAAAGAATTTGAAAAAGATTCAGGCTTCAAAGTTAAGGTTGTTGAGTCTGAAGATCCAAAAGCTCAAGAAAAAATTAAAAAGGACCCTAGCGCTGCTGCAGATGTTTTCTCCCTTCCGCATGACCAACTCGGTCAATTGGTAGAATCTGGCGCTATCCAAGCCCTCCCCAAAAAATACGCTAAGGAAATAAAAAAAGAATCAACTGAACAAGCTCTTGCAGGTGCACAATATAAAGGCAAAACTTATGCCTTCCCATTTGGGATTGAATCACAAGTTCTCTACTACAACAAAGAAAAACTTTCTGAAGAACAAGTTAAATCATACGAAAGTATTACAGACAATGCCACCTTTGGCGCTAATTTAAAAGAAGTTAATGCCTACCACATCGCTCCACTCTTTATGTCTGTTGGCAATACATTGTTTGGTAAGGACGGAGAAGATGTCAAAGGTACAAACTGGGGCAATGAAGCTGGTGTCAGCGTTCTAAAATGGATTGCTAGTCAAAAAGATAACAAAGGATTTGTTAACGTAGATGCTAACAACACCATGTCTAAGTTTGGTGATGGCTCAATCGCTGCTTTTGAATCAGGACCATGGGATTATGAAACAGCTAAAGAATCCATCGGCGAAGACAAACTTGGTATTGCAGCCTACCCTACTATCAAAATTGGCGATAAAGATGTGCAGCAAAAAGCCTTCTTGGGTGTTAAACTCTACGCTGTCAACCAAGCACCTGCTAAAGGTGATGCAGAACGTATTGCTGCTAGTTATCAGCTAGCTTCATACTTAACTAACGAAGATAGCCAAGAAAATCAATTTGAAAAACGTTCTATTGTCCCTTCAAACAAGGACGTTCAAGAATCTGACGAAGTTCAAAATGATCAACTTGCCAAGACAGTTATTACCATGGGGTCTTCAGATAAATATACTGTTGTTATGCCAAAACTTAGTCAAATGACAGCTTTCTGGACAGAAAGTGCCGCTATTCTTTCTGACACTTACAATGGCAAAATCAAAGAAGCTGATTACCTCAAAAAATTAAAACAACTTGATAAAGATCTAGCTGATTCTAAATAATCCTTATTAAGTTGTCATTGCAATCAATCGAGTAGGCGGAGATTAACTCCAACAGATGTGTTGTGAGAACACTCCGCCTTTTTATAGTCTTTTGAATTAGCAGCGACAGGTTTCCCATTCTAATTTATAGCTCTGGAAGTCAGACTTTAGCTAACAAACTAGCTATATATCTAACTTTTTAACCAGATGGAGTAGAAAGTTATCTGCGCCCTAGACATGGTTATTAAGGGTAGTCCAACTTAGTGGAAACGTTAGTTTACCTTGTCTAGCTGTTAGTTCTTTTGATATATTTATCTGAATTCCTATTCGCTAAATTGACTAACCTCCGTATTTAGCTGATTTATCCAGTAGAAATTCAATCACACTTAAAGGAGAAAACTATGACTAAGTCCCACTTTTACGATGACGTCAGTGTCCCCGAAGTACTTTCTAAAGGTGGATGGGATATCAAGTTATCTGCCCTCATTATGGGATTTGCCAATCTGGCTAACAAACAAATCATAAAGGGCCTCTTATTCTTAGCAACTGAAGTCGTATTTCTGATTGCCCTTGTAACACAAGTTATTCCAGCATTTGGAAATTTAATCACACTTGGTACCAAGGAGCAAGGTATGGCGACCAAGACTGTCAATGGTATTGAAATTGCTGTAGCTGTTGAAGGTGATAACTCCATGCTCATGCTTATCTTTGGACTTGCCTCTATCATCTTCTGTTTGGTTTTTGCCTATATTTATTGGTGTAACCTAAAAAGTGCCCGTAATCTTTATGTCATTAAACGCGACAATACTAAAATTCCTAGTTTTAAAGAAGATCTAGCAACCTTATCTAACGGTCGCTTTCATATGACTCTCATGGCAGTTCCAATGATTGGGGTACTCTTATTTACCATTTTGCCTTTGATTTATATGATTTCTTTGGCTTTTACCAATTATGATCACAATCATTTACCACCTAAATCACTCTTTGACTGGGTTGGTTTTACCAACTTTGGAAATATCCTAAGTGGTCGTATGGCTGGAACATTCTTCCCTGTTCTTTCTTGGACCTTGATTTGGGCAGTTTTCGCAACGGTAACTAACTTCTTTTTTGGAATTCTTCTAGCTCTTTTGATTAATACCAAGGGTCTAAAATTCAAAAAAATGTGGCGAACTATCTTTGTCATTACTATGGCAGTACCACAATTTATTTCCCTACTCATCATGCGTAATTTGCTTAATGATGAAGGACCTCTCAATATCTTGCTTCAAAAACTTGGCCTCATTAGCCAAGGACTGCCATTTCTTTCAGACCCGCTCTGGGCTAAATTCTCTATTGTATTTGTTAATATGTGGGTAGGTATCCCTGTTACCATGCTTGTTGCCACTGGTATTATCATGAATCTCCCACAGGAACAAATCGAAGCTGCTGAAATCGATGGTGCTAGCAAGTTCCAAGTCTTCAAATCCATCACTTTCCCACAGATTCTCCTAATTATGACACCTACCCTGATTCAACAATTTATTGGAAACATCAATAACTTCAACGTTATCTACCTCCTTACTGGTGGAGGACCTGTTAACTCAAAATTCTACCAAGCAGGATCGACCGACCTCTTGGTGACATGGCTCTACAAACTGACCGTTACAGCTGCAGACTACAACCTAGCCTCTGTTATCGGCATTTTAATCTTTGTGCTTTCAGCTAGCTTTAGCTTACTAGCTTACACGCGCACAGCATCTTACAAGGAAGGAGTTGCTAAATAATGAAATCAAAACGTCGTATGCAATTAGGATTTATTTATACCCTACTCATTGTCCTTTCCATTATCTGGCTCTTTCCTGTCGCTTGGGTCATCCTAACTAGTTTGCGTGGCGAGGGTACTGCTTACGTGAATTATTTTATCCCCAAAATCTGGACTTTAGAGAATTACATTAATCTCTTTACAAATGAGTCTTTCCCATTTGGGAAATGGTTTATCAATACCCTTATTGTCGCATTAGCAACCTGTATCATTTCAACGTTTATCACAGTTGCCATGGCTTACTCACTCAGCCGTATTAAATTTAAATTCCGCAACGGTTTTTTAAAACTAGCACTTGTATTGAATATGTTTCCTGGTTTTATGAGTATGATTGCTGTTTATTATATTTTAAAAGCTCTTAATTTAACACAATCCCTAACAGCCTTAGTCTTGGTTTACTCATCTGGAGCAGCCCTCGGTTTTTACATCGCCAAAGGCTTCTTTGATACCATTCCATACTCTCTAGATGAATCTGCTATGATTGATGGAGCGACCCGTAAAGATATTTTCTTCAAGATTACCCTGCCGCTCTCAAAACCAATCATTGTTTATACAGCCCTTATGTCCTTTATTGGTCCTTGGATGGATTTCATCTTTGCCCAAGTTATTCTTGGTGATGCCACTAGTAAATATACGGTTGCCATTGGACTATTCTCAATGCTTCAACCCGATACTATCAATAAATGGTTTATGTCATTTACAGCAGGTTCCGTCCTTATTGCTGTTCCAATCACGCTCCTCTTCATGTTTATGCAAAAATACTACGTTGAAGGCATTACCGGTGGTTCTGTTAAATAAGAAAAAAGTTTTGGAATTGACCTGTACCCAATAGTTTTGACTAGTGAGGCGGCTTTTTAGGATAGGAAAATGTTACAAATCTACCCTCATTGTCTAATCATAATCACTCATATAAGCAATAATCTCCATTCATAAACCATTACCTTTTCCTAAAAGTAGATTGAATCTCTAATGTCGTTCGTTTAATGAAAATAAAAATTGAATAATTTGGCTTTCAATGCTTTAACTTTATAATTTTGAGTATAGAAAGAGTTATTTCTTGCAATATTGGTATCCTCATTGATAGTTAAGAAGCGGCGGATGTCTTCATCTTGTGAAATAGTTGTTGAAAGATTGTTATCAATTCCCTTGGCAAGGCTCTTCTATGGTCTGAATATCGACACGATCATAGGATGTATTCGTCGAAGGATTACCGTGTCCGATTTGACCGTTTCTGATATTAACACTTGAGACAACTTTAGTAATAGAGATATTACCAATGCTATCTAGCTAACAAGATCCCAACATGACCAAAAGTATTCTTCTGGCTATTGTCAATACTACCGGTTGCAACAACATCATTTACTTTACCTACAGTTGTATTCGGCTGAAGGAGACAATCTAAGGTTTTATAAATAGAAGAAAGTATATTTCTCTTGTTCCTACAGACAGCCTCTCTGACTTCGATAGGAACTTCTAGAGTGAGTTACTCAGCAACTTCAGGTATTTAAATGTCCGTACTGATAATCTGACTTACCGATTCGCTTGGTAAATCCGAATTAATGTAAAAAACTAAATTAATGAAATATTGCTAAAAAACTGTTTCTCACAATGATCATAATATGATAGAACTCTTTTCAACTACTGATAAGTTTTAGATAGTATTAATTTTACAAAAATTATGATCCTCCATCTAATGGGTGGTTTGAACAGTTGTTATAAGCCTACATCACCAGCCAGCGCCTAAAGACGCTGGCTTTCACTTTGTTCAACCCTAATCACTCTTGGCGTTGGTATTACTTGTCATCATCCCTAAAAGGATCTTCATATGCTTTTACGTTCAATTTATCTAAGGCTATATCATGTTTTTTTTGTTCTTGAATATATTTTTTGATAGTGGCTTCGTTCAGACTAACTGTGCTCACATAATATCCCCCCGCCCCAAAATGACGATTCCCAAACTTATATTTTAGATTGGCGTATTTATCAAATATCATCAAGGCACTCTTACCTTTTAAGTAACCCATGAAACTTGAAATACTAATTCGTGAGGGAATGCTAATTAACATGCGAATACGGTCTGGCATTAGATATCCTTCTATAATTTCAACCCCTGTATAGCTACATCAGCTTCGAAAAATGCTACCTAAACTATTTCGATATTGATTATAGATAATTTTCATCTATACTTTAGGCTAAACACTATATGGAGAACACATCCACTTTGTGTGTCATAAACGATGTTCCTTTTTTGCCATACTTTGTACCTTTCGCTTTACATTAGGCTTGAACACCTTTATTGTATCTCGTTTGGAGTTTTTTAGGAATATAACCTTCGAGAGTCGCATCCGCATAGCGGGTGGTTTTACTCATTGAAAATCAAAATCTGATATTGTCATGTTTACCTTGATGAACTTTAGTTCTAGCTACGACGCTTTTCTAGTCTGATTTTGATTTTCTTCTAGTATTATTTGTTTCGCTCCTACGGAGCGAAACAGACTGAAAGTAACACAATTAAAAAGCCGGCCTAAAGCCGACTTTGCTATTAATCTTCATATGAACGGAATGGTTCATTTTTCTTCGGTTGACGATCTGGTGTAATTTCAAGCCCCATCTCATTTTTCTCGTGGTAGAGCTCTTTTAAAAGAGCAAAGAGAACCAAAATTAGAACAACTGAAAATGGTAAGGCAGCGATAATCAAGGTATTTTGAAGAGCATCTAAACCACCTGAAAGTAAAAGCGCAATAGCAATACCCGCAAGTGCAACTCCCCAAATCAATTTCTTACGATTCGTTGGATTCAAATGTCCATCTTCTGTCAACATTGCCAAAACATAGGTCGCTGAATCGGCTGATGTGATAAAGAAGGTTGAAACCAAAATAATTGCAACAATTGATAAGATAATGCCCATTGGATACTGGTCAAATGTCGCAAAGAGAATTTCTTCTGTCGCATAGCGTGTTAAATCAGTACCAGTCATTTGCACATCATTTGAAAGTGTACCAAAGGCTGAGAACCATAAGAAACTTAAAATTGTAGGTGCCAAGAGAACTACTGTTAAAAATTCACGAATAGTACGTCCTTTTGAGATACGAGCGATGAAGACACCAACAAATGGTGACCAAGAAATCCACCAAGCCCAGTAAAAGACTGTCCAGTTATTAATCCATGTACGCTTAGCATCATCAAAAGCTGCCGCACGGAAACTCATGCGGAAAAAGTTTTGAAGATAAAGACCAATAGACTCTGTAAAGGTATCAAAAATTGCAACTGTAGGTCCTAGAACAATAGCTAAAGCTAAAAGTCCAATAGCTAAAATCAAGTTAACATTAGATAAGATTTTAACACCTTTACCAAGCCCTGATAAGGCTGACATAATAAAAAGACCTGTTGTAATAATGATGATAATAATCTGAACAAATTGGTTGTTAGGAATACCAAAGACATAAGAAAGACCACCGTTAATCTGGGCAGCACCAAAACCTAAAGTGGTTGCAACACCAATGACAGTTGCTAAAACCGTAATGGTATCAACAATTGTTCCTAAAAGTCCATTTACCTTATCTCCAAAGAAAGGCTTCAATGTTACAGATAAAAGATATTTTTCTTTCTTACGGAAACCAAAATAAGCAAGTGCTAAGGCAACTAAGGCATAAACTGCCCAAGCATGCACTCCCCAGTGGAAGAAGGTAAAGCGAAATGAATCTGCTAAAGCTTCTTGTGATTGTAGAGGTGCATTGGGTGTAGAGATAGCGAAGTGACTCAAAGGTTCTGCTGCTCCATAGAAAACCAATCCAATCCCCATACCAGCTGAGAACATCATAGCAATCCAAGATGTCGTATCATGTTCAGGCTCAGAATTTGGATTCCCTAAACGGATTTGTCCCAGTGGACTTACGATAAAGAAAATACAAAACATTAAAATTGTCGTTACTAATAGCAAGTAAAGCCAACCAAAGTTTGTTGTAATAACATTTCTCAAGTGTTGTGTCGTCGCTTGAAATGATTTTGGAATCACGATTCCTAACAATACCAATATGGTCGTTACTCCTGCTGACCACATAAACACTTTTGTCGATGTTTTTTGATTCATAAAATCCTCCCGACTATATAATCTACAACTTTTAATAGATATAGTCAACGGATATATGCTACAAACCATATACATTTTATTCTAAACGGTTCGTGTGAAGGCGCTTAACCTCGCATGGTTTAGTCTTTTTTTTAGTTTCTAAAGAAAAAGCTGTCGTATTCATTGTACTGCCCCCAAAAAGTTAGACAAATCATTATTGCAAGGATTTAGTTCTGTATTGGACAGGACTAAGTCCTTTTAGTTTTGCTTTAATTCGTTTGTTGTTGTAGTAATAAATGTAGTCTATAATGTG
>NZ_JBLOJT010000032.1:0-16879 GCF_047785745.1 Streptococcus pluranimalium
TCTAAAGATATTCCAAGAAAGTCCCTCTGATATGGTGGGACTTTTTCTTATATTTTGGTACAATGATATGGAATGATACGCCTCGCGTATGAAATACTGATACATGGAGAAAAAAATGACTGAACGTAGTATGTATGCTGGTCGTGTTCGTAGTGAACACATTGGATGTGAAATCACCCTTAAGGGTTGGGTAGGTCGCCGTCGTGACCTAGGTGGCTTGATTTTTATCGATTTGCGTGACCGTGAGGGGATCATGCAGTTAGTGATTAATCCTGAAGAAGTTTCAAGGGACGTGATGGCAACTGCTGAAAGCCTTCGTAATGAGTACGTTATCGAGGTTACAGGAACTGTTGAAGCGCGCCAGCAAGCCAATGACAATCTTGCGACTGGTGCTGTTGAGTTGAAAGTAAGTGCTTTGACGGTACTAAATACCGCTAAAACAACACCTTTTGAAATCAAAGATGGCGTTGATGTTTCTGATGATAATCGTCTGAAATACCGTTACTTGGATCTTCGTCGTCCAGAAATGTTGGAAAACTTCAAACTACGTGCTAAAGTAACGCACTCTATTCGTAACTACTTGGATGAGCTTGAATTTATCGACGTTGAAACACCAATGTTGACTAAGTCAACTCCAGAGGGAGCACGAGATTATCTTGTGCCATCTCGTGTCAGCCAAGGTCGTTTTTATGCCCTTCCACAAAGTCCGCAAATCACTAAACAGTTGCTCATGAATGCTGGCTTTGACCGCTATTACCAAATTGTTAAATGCTTCCGTGATGAAGACTTACGTGGTGATCGTCAACCTGAGTTTACACAGGTCGATTTAGAAACGTCCTTCCTCAATGAGCAAGAAATTCAAGATATCGTTGAAGGTATGATTGCTAAAGTCATGAAAGATACTAAAGGAATTGACGTTACCCTTCCTTTCCCACGTATGGCTTATGATGATGCCATGAACCATTATGGTTCTGATAAACCAGATACCCGTTTTGACATGTTGTTGCAAGACTTGACAGAAGTTGTCAAGGACATTGACTTCAAGGTTTTCTCAGAAGCTCCAGCTGTCAAAGCTATTGTTGTTAAAGGACATGCGGACAAGTATTCTCGTAAAGACATCGATAAGATGACTGAATTTGCCAAACAATTTGGTGCAAAGGGTCTTGCGTGGATTAAAGTGACAGAAGGTGTGATTGCTGGTCCAGTTGCTAAATTCCTGACAAATATTGAAGAAAAGTTGACAGATGCTTTACAACTTGAAGAAAATGACTTGGTGCTCTTTGTTGCTGATAAGCTTGAAGTCGCTAACGATACACTTGGTGCTTTACGTGGCCGAATCGCCAAAGAACTTGACATGATTGACAACTCTAAATTCAACTTCCTTTGGGTGGTTGACTGGCCAATGTTTGAATGGTCTGAAGAAGAAGGGCGCTACATGTCAGCCCATCACCCATTCACTTTGCCAACGCAAGCGTCAGCCCATGAACTTGAAGGTGAATTAGCCAATGTTCGCGCGGTTGCTTATGACATTGTTTTGAATGGTTATGAACTCGGTGGCGGTAGCCTCCGTATCAACCAAAAAGACATGCAAGAACGTATGCTTAAAGCACTCGGATTTACAGAAGAAGATGCCTATGAGCAATTTGGTTTCTTGTTAGAAGCTATGGATTATGGTTTCCCTCCACATGGTGGCTTGGCTATCGGTCTTGACCGCTTTGTAATGCTTTTGGCTGGTAAGGATAATATCCGTGAAGTGATTGCCTTTCCTAAAAATAATAAAGCAACTGACCCGATGACCCAGGCACCGAGTGTAGTTGCTGATAAGCAACTTGAAGAATTAGCTTTACAATTACAACATTTAAATGACTAAAAAAACGACTTTTCTTAAAAAAATAAGATACGAGATAAACGTTGTTGCCAAGCGATTTGGTTTGTGGCGTACTTTACGAAGTATTTCTAAAGAAAAATATGCAGAGAAGATTTCAGCTTCTCTGCTTTATGGTATTTTATCTAGTATCGCTGTGAATTTCTTTTTCCAGCCTGGGCGTGTCTATTCTAGTGGTGCAACGGGTTTGGCGCAGGTTATTTCCGCTTTGACAGAGAGAAGTTTTGGGCATGCAGCTCCGATTTCTTTGACCTTTTATGCGATCAATCTTCCCCTTTTGATTTTGGCTTGGTACACTATCGGACATAAGTTTACTGTTTTTACTTTCATCTCTGTCTCCATGAGTTCTTTCTTTATTTATCTTATGCCACAAGTGACCTTAACGACAGATCCCTTGATTAATGCCATTTTTGGTGGCTTATTCATGGGATTGGGTGTAGGTGTTGGACTTCGTTCTAGAATTTCCAGTGGTGGTACCGATATTGTTTCTTTGACGATTCGCCAAAAGACAGGACGCAATGTTGGGAGTATTTCCCTTATCGTCAATGGGGTGATTATGATTTTTGCCGGACTCCTTTTCGGTTGGCAATATGCTCTTTATTCCATGGTTACCATTTTTGTTTCTAGTCGTGTTACAGACGCTGTATATACTAAGCAAAAGAAAATGCAGGCCATGATTGTGACATCAAGACCTGATCGTGTAGTGGCTATGATTCATAAGAAATTGCACCGTGGAGTAACATCTATTAATGATGCTCAAGGTACCTATAAAAAGGAGGATAAGGCAGTTCTTTTGACTATTATAACTCGGGAAGAATATACTGACTTTAAACAACTTATGGCAAAAGCCGATCCGCGAGCTTTTGTCTCCATATCAGAAAATGTCCGAATTATTGGAAGATTTAATGATGATTAGAAAAGTCTGGAAATAGACTGTTCTAACCAGATTCCAGAATTGAAAGAGCGATGCTGTTAGGAGTTACCTGTTTTAAATCAGACTCGGTAATAGTAAAAACAAAGATATTTTAAAAGTTTTTAAATCAGGCTAAAATGGGACAGCATTCAGTGGTTTGTCTGATAAATATTTAGGTGAGTTTTCTCTATTTGAAGACTCTTAAATAGAATAGTAAAAGGAGCTTTTTGCTCTTTTGATAAGGATAAAATGTGACAATATGATTATCAAAAAGAGGTATCAATATGAAGTTTAGGTGGCATTTGTCAGATAGCCTTCATCTGATTTGGATTACGTTGGGTGTGGCGTTATATACATTTGGTTTTGTGAATTTCAACATGGCAAATCATCTTGCTGAAGGTGGAGTCGCAGGGATTACTCTGATTATACATGCTCTTTTTGGTGTAGATCCTGCTTTATCATCATTGCTCATTAACCTGCCCTTGTTTGTCTTAGGAGCTCATGTTTTTGGCAAGAAATCACTGCTATTAACCATTTATGGAACGGTGACCATGTCAATATTTATATGGATTTGGCAACGTGTTCCAATTGAGTTGGGATTGCAGGACGACATGATGTTGGTTGCGATTATAGCTGGTATTTTTGCAGGGACAGGTAGTGGGATTGTCTTTCGATATGGGGCTACGACTGGCGGAACAGACATTGTTGGTCGTGTTTTGGAAGAAAAGATGGGGATGAAGCTGGGGCAAACCTTACTTTTGATTGATGTGTTGGTTTTATCATCCTCCTTAGTTTATATCGATCTCAAACATATGCTTTATACCTTGATAGCCAGCTTTGTATTTAGTCAAGTTTTGACAGTTGTTCAAAATGGCGGTTACATGGTTCGTGGTATGTTGATTATCACTAAGGAATCAGACAAGGCTGCATCAGCTATTTTACAAGAAATCAATCGAGGGGTAACTTATTTGCAAGGTAAGGGTGCCTATACTGGACGTGGTTTTGATGTTCTTTATGTCGTTTTGAATCCTAATGAAGTTCGTGACGTCAAAGATATTTTGGTGGAACTAGATCCAGACGCTTTTATTTCTATTTTAAACATTGACGAAGTAGTGTCTTCGGATTTCAAAATTAGACGAAAAAATTATGATAAATAGTAAAAAAGAAGGTTGACAAAGCTGTCAACCTTCTTTTAAATGATATAAGGTTATCTAGCTTCCTTACTTGCATCATAGTCAACACCGATGATGGTAACATCGATATTGCCACGTGTTGCTTTAGAGTAAGGACATACTTCATGGGCTTTTTCACCGAGCTCTTTGGCTTCATCAGCTGATTTACCGTCAACAGAGACTTCTATTTCAACACCAATTTTAAAATCGGGTCCATCTGCTTTGAAAAGTTGTGTACGCTGAGTAATCATGGATTTAGATTTGATGCCTTCTAGTCCAAGGACAACTTCCAAAGCACCATTGAAACAAGCTGAGTAGCCAAGTGCAAACAATTGTTCAGGATTTGTACCATTGCCGTCACCACCCATTTCTTTAGGGCTTGAGATTGTGACTTGAAAACTACTGTTTTCAATATAGCTAACACCGCTACGTCCACCTGTATTGACAGCAGAAGTTTCATAGATTTTTTGATAATTTGACATATCAGTACCTCCTATTTCTGACCTCATTATAGCATTTTCATCATCAAAAGGCAGATGATGTGATTAGAGATTTGAGTAAATCTACAAAATCTTATACTAAAGGATAGAGTAGGTTGACATCCTTGTCAATGTCTTTCTTTTGATCTCGCATTTTTTTAATTATATATTACTAATTTATCTCCATACGATTAGTTTTATAAAAACACCCCAATGGTTAGATGTGATGTCTAACATTTGGGGTGCAGTCCATAAGACGTGATTTTTAGCTTATTACATTTCATTTGGTGCTTCAACGCCAAGGAGACGAAGGGCTTCTTTGAGGACAGTTGCGGTTGCGTATGAGAGAGCAAGACGACTGTCACGTTCTGGGTTTTCATCCAGGATGCGTGTGTGCGCGTAATATTTGTTAAAGCTTTGTGCTAAGTTGATAGCGAATTTTGCAATGATTGATGGCTCATAGTTATCAGACGCACGTCTGATAACGCGTGGGAAGTCTTGAATTAACTTGATAATTTCCCAGCTTTCGTTATCAGAGAGACTATAGCTAGCTTCTGTATCAGGTTTGAAATCTGCTTTACGCAAGATTGACTGAATACGAGCATGGGCGTATTGAACGTAAGGTCCTGTTTCACCCTCAAAAGAAACCATGGTATCAAGGTCAAAGTCATAACCATTCATACGGTCTGTTTTGAGATCGTAGAATTTGATAGCTCCAACACCAACAGCGTGTGCGACAGCTTCTTTATTTGGAAGGTTAGGATTTTTAGCATCTATTTGAGATTGCGCACGACTAACCGCTTCAGCGATAGTCGGCTCAAGAAGAATGACATTACCTTTACGAGTTGATAATTTCTTACCTTCTTTGGTAACAAGTCCAAATGCTACGTGGTGCATATCATCTGACCAGTCGTAATCCATTTCTTTCAAAACAGCTTTCAGTTGTTTGAAGTGGGCAGATTGTTCGTTTCCAACAACGTAGATAGATTGTGCAAAATCATAAGTACGTTTACGGTAAAGAGCCGCAGCTAAGTCACGTGTGATATAGAGTGTTGCACCGTCTGATTTTTTGATAAGAGCTGGGTGTTCAATACCGTATTTTTCAAGATTAACCACTCGGGCACCTTGTGATTCTTGAAGAAGCCCTTTTTCTTCAAGAAGCTCAACGACTTCGTCCATCTTGTCGTTGTAGAAGGCTTCACCATTGTAAGAATCAAAGTCAACATCAAGTTCTTTGTAAAGGCGGTTAAATTCTACCAGACTTTCGTCACGGAACCATTGCCATAGAGAAACAGCTTCTTCATCCCCAGCTTCCAATTTGCGGAACCATTCACGCGCTTCTTCATCAAGCGATGGATTGTCTTCTGCTTCAGCATTGATACGAACATAAAGTTTTAGAAGTTCAGCAATTGGGTTAGCTTCGACGGTAGCTTGGTCTCCCCATTTTTTGTAGGCAACAATGAGCATTCCGAACTGTTTACCCCAGTCGCCGAGGTGGTTAATACGAACAGGTTTGTAGCCTAATTTTTCAACGATATGAGCCAAACTATCAGCGATAACGGTTGAACGTAAGTGACCAATTGAGAATGGTTTAGCGATATTAGGACTAGACATGTCAAAGGCAACATTACGACCTTTCCCTAGGTTTTGGTCAGCGTAGTGGCTACCATGTTGGATAACATCGGCCAAAACCTCTTCTGAAACTTTTGATTTATCTAAGAAGAAGTTGATGTAAGGACCTACAGCCTGTACTTTTTCAAAAGAAGAAGCATTGATTTGTTCAGCGATTTCAGCTGCAATCATATTTGGTGCTTTACGCAAGACTTTCGCTAGTGAAAAAGCTGGAAAGGCAAGGTCTCCCATGCTAGCATTTTTAGGTTTTTCAAGTAAATTTTCAATAGCTTCTTGATCCAAATCTGTTAAGACTTTGGAGAGTTCTGAAGCAATCAATTGTTTATCTGTCATGATATCTCCTGTTCTTTTTTTTTCACAACTATTTTAACATATTTTTAGCTAAAACTTGGTAGTCTGGAGGAATTTATAGGAAATTTGATAAATGCTGAAAATAGCATTTTTTTTTGATATAATTTTAGTACGAGTTTGATATAGAGGATGTAACATGAGTAAAGTACAGCGACAAGAAGAAATAAAACGTCTTATTGAAACCCATCAAATAAGGACACAAGAAGAAATTAGGGCTTACCTTGAGGAAAAAGCTATCTTTGTGACTCAAGCAACCTTGTCACGCGATTTACGAGAAATTGGTTTGATAAAATTGCGTAGCGACGACGGTAAACTTTATTATAGTTTGACAGATCATGTCACAGGTCATTTTGGGAGTCAAATAGCTCCTTTGATAAACAAAATAGCTAAAGTACAATTTATGTTGGTGCTCAGTACCAATTTGTGGGAAGTAGACGTATTGGCTAATGCGATTGATAAAGAAAATCGAAAAGATATTTTAGGCACCGTTGCAGGAGCAGATACCCTCTTGGTTATCTGTCAAAATGAAGAGACTGCAGAAGCTATTTATCAAGACATTTCAGCACAATTGTAAAAGGATTTACTATGGTAAAAGAAAAAATTTCACCCGGCATGCAGCAGTATCTGGATATTAAGGCTGATTATCCAGATGCTTTTTTGCTATTTCGCATGGGTGACTTCTATGAATTATTCTATGAGGATGCGGTTAAGGCGGCTCAGATTTTAGAGATTAGCTTGACGAGTCGCAATAAGAATGCAGAGAACCCGATTCCGATGGCTGGTGTCCCTTATCATTCGGCTCAAGCCTATATCGATGTTTTGGTAGAAATGGGTTATAAGGTTGCCATTGCTGAGCAGATGGAGGATCCCAAGCAAGCTGTTGGTGTTGTTAAACGTGACGTAGTTCAGGTTATTACACCAGGGACGGCAGTTGACTCGAGTAAGCCAGAGAGTGGCAATAACTTTTTGGTGGCATTAGACTTTGACGGTAGTCAGTATGGGCTCTCCTATATGGACTTGGCAACTGGTGAATTTATGGTTACGCTGTTGACGGACTTTCTCACAGTCAAAAGTGAAATCCAGAATCTTAGGGCGAAAGAACTGGTTATTGGTTTTGAACTAACAGACGAGGATAAGGAAGTCTTTGTTAAGCAGATGAATTTGATTTTATCTTATGAAAATCAAGTTTTTGAAGACAGAGATTTGATTTCAGATGATTTGAATGCTCTGGAACAGGCTAGTGCTTCAAAGCTACTTTCTTATGTGCATCGGACTCAAATGAGAGAACTCAAGCATATTCAGACCTTGGTGCATTATGAGGTTAAGGATTACCTACAAATGACCTATGCTACTAAGTCTAGTTTGGATTTACTGGAGAATGCTCGCACTGGGAAAAAACATGGAAGTCTTTTTTGGCTCCTTGATGAGACCAAGACAGCTATGGGAATGCGTCTCTTGCGCCAATGGATTGACCGTCCGCTTATCCGTTTTGAAGACATTGAAGAACGCCAGGATATTATTCAAGCCTTTTTAGATGATTTTATCAATCGTAGTGATTTAACGGAAAGTCTAAAAGGGGTTTATGATATTGAGCGTTTGGCCAGCCGTGTGTCCTTTGGAAAGGCTTCTCCTAAGGATCTTTTACAATTAGGAAATACCTTGGCAAAGGTTCCAGTTATAAAAGGTGTTTTATCAGCTTTTGAAGTCGATATTATTGACAAGGTTGACAGTGAGATTGACAGCATTCCTGATTTAGAATCCTTGATTCGCTTAGCTATTGACCCAGATGCCCCTGCGACCATTTCAGAAGGTGGTATTATTCGAACTGGCTTTGATGAAACCTTGGACCACTATCGTAAGGTCATGAAAGAAGGACGAGCTTGGATTGCGGATATTGAAGCCAAGGAACGTCAAGCTTCTGGTATCTCTACTCTTAAAATCGATTATAATAAAAAGGATGGTTATTATTTCCATGTGACCAATTCTAATCTATCACTTGTACCTGATTATTTCTTTAGAAAAGCAACCTTGAAAAACTCTGAGCGCTTCGGAACAGCTGAATTAGCTAAGATTGAGGGGGATATGCTTGAGGCACGTGAGCAATCTGCCAATTTAGAATATGAGATTTTCATGCGTATCAGAGCGCGTGTGGAAACTTATATCGATCGTTTACAAACCTTGGCAAAAGTTTTAGCAAAGGTCGATGTCTTACAAAGTTTAGCAGTCGTGGCTGAAACCAATCACTATGTCAGGCCTGTGTTTAATGACCAACATCTTATTGAAATCGTTGAAGGACGACATGCGGTTGTTGAAAAAGTTATGGGAACTCAAGTTTACATTCCAAACAGCATCCACTTTGACCAAGAGACATGCATTCAGTTGATTACGGGCCCCAATATGAGTGGTAAATCAACCTACATGAGGCAGTTAGCCTTGTCAGTAGTTATGGCTCAGATGGGCGGTTATGTCGCAGCTAATAGCATTAACCTGCCGATTTTTGATGCTATTTTTACTCGTATTGGTGCTGCAGATGACCTGATTTCAGGGCAATCAACCTTTATGGTGGAAATGATGGAAGCTAATCAGGCTATTAAACGGGCGACTGTAGACTCTCTAATTCTCTTTGATGAATTGGGGCGTGGGACAGCGACATACGATGGAATGGCTTTGGCACAGTCTATTATTGAACATATTCATCACAAAATTAAGGCTAAAACCATGTTTGCTACGCATTATCATGAGTTGACAGACTTGTCAACAACATTGACAAGACTTGTCAATGTCCATGTTGCAACCTTAGAAGAGAAAGGTGAGGTAACCTTCCTTCATAAAATCTCGGAAGGTCCAGCTGACAAGTCTTACGGTGTTCATGTGGCTAAGATTGCTGGTTTACCGGCTTCTGTCCTAACAAGGGCTGATCATATCTTGCAAGATTTAGAGAGCCATTCGGTGACGTTAAAAACAGAGTCTCAATCTGAGTCTATGGCAAATCATCTTGTGGAAGAACCAGTAGGACAACTCTCTCTATTTTCGGATGAGAGTTACTCAGAATTAGCGGCTCGGCTTGAAGAAGTTGATGTTCTCAATCTGACACCAATTGAAGCTATGAATACCTTATTCGAATTAAAAAAACTACTATGATGGTCTTTAAAAAACCTCAAAAGAGGCTGGGCAAAAAGTCCAACCTTTCAATATAGAGTTCGTTTTAACATCCTAACGCAGTGGTTGCATGGCTGTTTCGTTCGCGCTTTACGCTCGGAGCTAGACCTAGAACCGTAGATAAAAGCTATGCTTTTTCTATCTGAAGCCTTAAAAGATCTAGGAGATCTTCTGAGCTATGCGGGGGTGGGAAAACGAACCCTTTTTAGTTAAAGGGGTTCTTTCCCACTCCCTTTTTAATGTCCAAGATGACTGCCTATTTGTGATATAATAGTTAGTAATGTAAAGCGAGGTCAGTATGAGTAGAATTATTGAATTACCAGAAATTTTAGCCAATCAGATTGCTGCTGGTGAGGTCATTGAACGACCTGCTAGTGTTGTCAAAGAGCTGGTGGAAAATGCTATTGATGCAGAAGCCAACCAAATTAGCATTGATATTGAAGAATCTGGCTTGCAAAAAATTATCATTACCGATAATGGCATCGGAATGAGTCGTGATGATTTAGAGTTGAGTTTACGTCGTCATGCTACCAGTAAAATCAAAAATCAGGCTGACTTATTTCGTATTAGAACGCTAGGGTTTCGTGGTGAGGCGTTACCTTCCATAGCCTCTATTTCCTATTTGACCATGGAAACTGCAAGCGAAGATGAGGCTAGCGGCACAGCCTTATTTGCCAAGGGTGGTCATATCGAGTCTATTGAGACGATTTCACGCCCTAGAGGGACTAAGATTTCGGTTGAAAATCTCTTTTACAATACACCTGCTCGTCTAAAATACCTAAAAAGTTTGCAGTCTGAGTTGGCGCATATTGTCGATATTATCAACCGATTGAGTTTGGCTCATCCTGATATTGCTTTCACCTTAACTAGTGATGGCCGTCAGGTTACTCAGACCGCTGGGACAGGGGATTTAAGACAAGCTATTGCGGGAATCTATGGGCTAAATACAGCCAAGAAAATGGTTGAGATTTCGACAGCTGATTTAGACTTTGAAGTTTCGGGCTATGTTAGTTTGCCTGAGTTAACACGTGCTAATCGTAATTATATTACGCTTTTAATCAATGGGCGCTACATCAAGAATTTCTTGTTAAACCGTGCTATCTTAGATGGCTATGGATCCAAGTTGATGGTAGGACGTTTTCCGATTGCTGTCGTTGATATTCAGATTGACCCTTACCTTGCTGATGTTAATGTCCACCCTACAAAGCAAGAAGTTCGCATTTCAAAAGAGCGTGAATTGATGACCTTGATTAGTACAGCCATTAAGGAATCGCTTAAAGAACAGGATTTAATTCCAGATGCTTTGGAGAATTTAGCTAAATCAGCTACTCGTAAAGCCGACAAACCTATTCAAACTAGCTTGTCATTGAAACAATCTAATATCTATTACGATGCTGATAAACAGGATTTTGTTGAAAGACCAAGTGTTTTAGAAGAGCCGGTTCCATTTGATAAAGCAGAAGCCGAAGAAGTTGACATCATTGTCAATCAAATTGACACATCTGACAATGACGTTGTCAAGCAAACACCTAATATCAAATTTGCAGAGCGAGACCAAAATCTTCTTGAAAATGAAGAACATGGTAGTCTTGATTTTCAAAATAAAACCAAAATTAATCGCTTAATTGAAAATTTGGAAAATGAAGAAACATCAACTTTCCCAGAATTAGATTACTTTGGTCAGATGCATGGGACCTATCTCTTTGCCCAAGGTAAGGGAGGTCTTTACATCATCGACCAGCATGCTGCTCAAGAACGGGTTAAGTATGAGTACTATCGTGATAAAATCGGTGATGTTGACAGTTCGTTACAACAACTTTTAGTACCTTACTTGTTTGAATTTTCCGCGGCTGACTTCTTGAATTTACAAGAGAAAATGCCCCTCCTAAATCAAGTCGGTATCTACCTTGAAGCCTATGGAGATAACACCTTTATCCTGCGTGAACATCCTATTTGGATGAAGGAAGAGGAGATTGAGTCTGGCGTCTATGAGATGTGTGATATGCTTTTACTGACGAACGATGTTTCTATTAAAAAGTATCGGGCTGAGCTTGCTATCATGATGTCTTGTAAACGGTCAATCAAGGCTAATCACATCATTGATGATTATTCAGCACGCAACTTGATTTACCAATTGTCCAAATGTCAGAATCCTTATAACTGTCCTCATGGACGTCCTGTTTTGATTAATTTTTCATCATCAGACATGGAAAAAATGTTCAGACGGATACAAGAAAATCATACTAGTTTAAGAGATTTAGGAAAATATTAAATAGGCCGAATGCCTATTAGGAGAATTCATGTACGATTATATTAAAGGAAACTTGACGAAAATCACCGCCAAGTTTATTGTGGTCGAAGTAGGTGGTTTGGGTTATATTATCTATGTTGCTAATCCCTACTCTTTTTCAGAGAGTGTAAATCAAGATGTCCAAATTTACCTGCATCATGTGGTTAGAGAAGATGCTCACCTCTTGTTTGGCTTCCACTCTGACGAGGAAAAAGACGTCTTTCTCAAACTCATTTCAGTATCAGGCATTGGTCCAATGACGGCTCTAGCCATCGTGGCTGTGGATGATAATGAAGGACTGGTTAATGCGATTGATAACAGCGACATCAAGTACCTTATGAAATTCCCTAAAATTGGGAAAAAGACAGCCCAGCAAATGATTCTTGATTTGGCTGGTAAATTTGTTGATGCCCCAATGGAAAATGGTAAGGCGCCTAAAACTAAGACTGTTGCAACTAATGAACAGTTGGATGAAGCTATGGAAGCTCTCTTGTCACTTGGTTACAAAGCTGGTGAACTCAAGAAAATCAAAGCCTTCTTTGAGGGAACTAATGAGACAGCAGAACAATACATTAAATCAGCTCTTAAAATGCTGATGAAATAATAAGAAGTAGAGCTGTAAAACGATGGAGGTTTCACATGAAACGTTGTTCTTGGGTTAAAGAATCAAACCCTCTCTATATCGCCTACCATGATCAAGAGTGGGGTAAGCCGCTTCATGAGGAGCAGGCTTTGTTTGAGTTGCTCTGCATGGAAACCTATCAGGCCGGTTTATCATGGGAAACTGTTCTCAATAAGCGTCAAGCTTTTTGCGATGTTTTCTATAGCTATGATATTGAGAAGGTAGCACAAATGACAGATGACGAACTGGATAAACTATTGGAGAATCCAGCCATCATTCGTCACCGTCTGAAATTGTATGCGACCAGAGCCAATGCACAAGCTTTTTTAAACATCCAAAAAGCTCACGGCTCGTTTGATCATTATATCTGGTCCTTTGTCAACGGAGTTACTAAAACTCATGACGTGCCAGATTATCGTCAAGCGCCAGCCAAAACCGAGTTATCAGAAAAAGTATCCAAAGCTCTCAAAAAAGCTGGTTTTAAGTTTGTTGGCCCCGTTGCTATCCAATCCTTTCTTCAGGCAGCTGGCTTAGTCAATGACCATGAGAATGATTGTGATTTTAAATAAGAGAGTCTAGACAAGAAGTCTAAAAATAGAAAACGGCATAGGATAATATCGTTAAAAGACCTTATTCTATGCCATTTTATATTGTTTAATGTTCAACAGAACGTTCAATATTGGAGTTTGTACTCATTTTAGAATATTAAATGCAGAAGAAGATAGACACCAAGAAAGCTCAAAATCATAGGAAGTAAGAGGTCTAGCACATGCCAAAACAACGTTTTAGAATGAGATGGTGCTTTGATCGGTTGAGTGATTTTACCTGCTAAAAAATCACTAATATCCTGATAGGTTTTTAACTGATAATCACTTTTGTAGCGGTCAACTTGAAAACTTTTATAAACCAACCAAGGACTAGAAATGATCAAATTAAGCAGAAGTCCATTCTCTCTGAAAAAATAAAAACTAAAAATTGATGAGATAACAAACCAGATTAATAGTAACGTAAACTCGGTGGATAATTGTTGAAAGTGTTGATGTGCTTTCATTGATAGACTCCTTTCAATTTTAGGTAGATCTTCTTTAAGCAATTCGTGAACAGAGATATTGAAATA
This sequence comes from Streptococcus pluranimalium, assembly GCF_047785745.1. Lineage (GTDB taxonomy): Bacteria > Bacillota > Bacilli > Lactobacillales > Streptococcaceae > Streptococcus > Streptococcus pluranimalium_B. Next base: position 13,621 of record NZ_JBLOJT010000032.1, read on the forward strand.
CTCAGAAATAGTCATGAGACTTTGTAAATCAGGATAAGAGTAACCGCGTTCCCAGTTGGAAACGGTTTGTCTGGTAACATAAACCTTGCTTGCTAGTTCTTCTTGAGTGAGATTCTGGCCAGTTCTTAACTGATAGATATGTTGACCAATTTTCATGATTTGCCCTCCTTTACTATGACTTTATTATAGTTATTTTGCTAGGTTAAAGCTAGCAAATCTTTTTAACATGTCGTAATTCAAAAGGTTAGTGACATGTTCATCTTTACAATATGTTGACAATTCTGTAAACCCATCAAAATTGAGGATTTTCAGAGATTAACTTGGATCATTAAGGACTGGGAATTCTTCTGTGCTATAGTAGGATGTGTGTCTACTTGGCAATGCTAAAAGTCATTGATGTTCTCAAATTTTTGGGAAGTGGTCTAGTAGTTTATCATAATGATTGACAATCCAGTGATTGAGCCTAAAAGAATACTTTTTAGCAATTTATGCTAAAATGTAAACAAGTTTTCGAATAGTAAAGTAGGTGGGTAAATGAAAGCAGAGTTAATTGCAGTCGGAACAGAAATTTTAACCGGACAAATCGTTAACACCAACGCCCAGTATTTGTCAGAAAAAATGGCAGAAATCGGTATTGATGTTTACTATCAAACAGCCGTTGGGGATAATGAGGAAAGACTCTTGTCAGTCATCGACATGGCTAGCAAACGCAGTGACTTAGTTGTTCTTTGTGGAGGCTTAGGTCCTACAGAGGATGACCTTACTAAGCAAACTTTATCTAAATATTTGGGGCGTAACCTAGTTTTTGATGAGAAAGCCAATCAGAAATTGGATCAATTCTTCGCTTCACGACCAAAATACAGCCGTACGGCGAATAATGAGCGTCAGGCTCAGATGGTGGAAGGGTCAACGCCTATTCAAAATATCACAGGACTCGCTGTCGGAGGTATCTTGACAGTTGATGGTGTGACTTATGTCGTTTTACCTGGTCCGCCAAGTGAGTTGAAACCTATGGTACAAGAAAGTTTGGTATCTCTCCTATCCACAAGTGGTGAACAGCTTTATTCCCGCGTTCTTCGCTTCTTTGGTATCGGTGAAAGCCAGTTGGTGACGGTCTTAGCAGAGATGATTGAAGAGCAGACAGACCCAACGCTTGCTCCTTATGCCAAGGTTGGTGAAGTGACCTTGAGGCTCTCAACCAAGGGTAAAAATCAACAAGCAGCTGATTTGAAGTTGGATGCACTAGAAGCGCAAATCTTAGCGACACCTGGTTTGGATAATGTGCCCCTAAAAGACCATCTATATGGCTATGGTGAGGGAAATTCTTTAGCTCAGGTGACGGTTGACTTGTTGAAGGCTTCTGGGAAGTCGATTACGGCAGCAGAAAGTTTGACAGCAGGGCTCTTTCAGTCGACTATTGCTGATTTCCAAGGGGCGTCTGAGATTTTTGAAGGTGGTTTTGTGACTTACAGCTTGGCACAAAAAGCTTCTATCTTGGGGATTTCTGAAGCTGACTTAAAGGTCCATGGTGTGGTGAGTGAGTTCACGGCTAGAGCGATGGCTGAGACTACACGTGAAAAGGTTGGAGCAGATTTAGCGATTTCTCTAACTGGTGTGGCAGGTCCTGATGAGCTTGAGGGTCAGCCAGTTGGTACAGTCTTTATAGGCTTAGCCAGTGAAGCGGGTGTCATGGTCAAAAAAGTTCATATCGGAGGTCGTAGTCGTTCAGACATTCGCTATATTGCTGTCTTGCATGCTTTAAATATGGTTCGACAAGCATTGCTAGCATGATTATATCCGCTTAATTTGGTATAATAGAAAGGCTGATACTTTGGTTGTTTCTGTGGATAAGTGTGAAAATAACCGGGTAACACTATTTTATAACCGATTGCAATGATGGCAGTTGGTTTAGTTAAGAATACAGGAGACTATTGTGGCTAAAAAACAAAAAAAATTAGATGATATTTCTAAAAAATTTGGTGAGGAGCGTCAAAAGGCGCTTGACGATGCTCTTAAAAATATCGAAAAGGATTTCGGTAAGGGAGCTATCATGAAGCTTGGTGAACGTGCTGAGCAGAAGGTTCAAGTGATGAGCTCAGGTTCATTGGCGCTTGATATTGCCCTTGGTGCGGGTGGTTACCCTAAAGGTCGTATCATTGAAATCTACGGTCCTGAGAGTTCTGGTAAAACGACAGTTGCACTCCATGCTGTTGCTCAAGCCCAAAAAGAAGGTGGGATTGCTGCCTTTATTGATGCTGAGCATGCTTTGGATCCCTTGTATGCTCAAGCGCTTGGTGTAAACATTGATGAATTACTCTTGTCTCAACCAGATTCTGGAGAGCAAGGTCTTGAAATCGCTGGTAAATTGATTGACTCTGGTGCAGTTGATTTGGTTGTTGTCGACTCGGTTGCGGCTCTTGTTCCTCGCGCTGAAATTGACGGTGATATCGGTGATAGTCACGTTGGTTTACAAGCACGTATGATGAGTCAAGCCATGCGTAAGTTGTCAGCTTCTATTAACAAAACCAAAACGATTGCAATTTTCATCAACCAATTGCGTGAAAAAGTTGGGGTCATGTTTGGTAATCCTGAAACAACCCCTGGTGGACGTGCCCTTAAATTCTACTCATCTGTTCGTTTGGATGTTCGTGGTAACACGCAAATCAAGGGAACTGGTGATAAGAAAGACCAGAACGTTGGTAAGGAAACTAAAATCAAGGTTGTTAAAAATAAGGTTGCACCACCGTTTAAAGAAGCATTTGTGGAAATAATGTATGGTGAAGGGATTTCACGTACTGGAGAATTAGTCAAGATTGCTAGCGATTTGGATATTATTCAAAAAGCTGGTGCTTGGTTCTCTTATAATGGTGAAAAGATTGGTCAAGGTTCTGAAAATGCTAAGAAATTCTTGGCAGAAAATCCAGCCATCTTTGACGAAATCGATCAAAAAGTGCGCGTGCATTTTGGAATGATTGAGGCGCCAGAAAGTGACGAACTACCAGCAGAAGATGTTAAATCAGTAGAGACGGACGAACTCGTCTTAGATCTTGATGGTGGTATTGAAATCGAGGAGTAAAAAAACAGTCCAGTGGACTGTTTTTTCACGAGCTGAGAAATAAGAACCTGTATTCACAAAGTTATAAAGCCCTTAAAAGACGATTAATGTGTGATAGTTTGACAAAAGCAACCTCTGACGATACCGATTTTTCCACATCCTTAGCCAATCTTCGAGAGTGGTTCAACCAAGCAAAAGTTCGCT
>NZ_JBLOJT010000033.1:0-15540 GCF_047785745.1 Streptococcus pluranimalium
CATTTATAGGTGCGGTGTTTGGAGAAATAGGGTTCAAGTTGAGCCCATTATTGATCGGTTAAATCAGTATCATATGCTTTTCGTGCCATATCTTTAGTTTAACATTTTTTATGAATACAGGTTCTTAGTCCTGTCCAATACAGAACTAAGTCCTTTCAATAATGAGTTGTCCAACTTTTTGGGGTCAGTACATTGCCGCAAGTTTTTTCTTTTTTCTTACTGAAAATCGTCCATTCTGCTAATACTGATTTTAATTCAAAATCTGAATATAGAATTATGGTTCGAGTCTCCTTATCCTAGTAAATCGTCCAGATTTACACCTTGTACTTAAATGGTTTCAGATTTATATTTTTATTGAGTATAAGCGATAATATTTTTTCCTATCGAATAAAGCATTTTTCCTTTTTATCATACAAGGTTCTGACTTAAATCTAATCGTGATTACATAACATCCTGTACTATGATTTCCTCAGTTAATAATCTTCTCACTCTTAGCTTCTAGGGAAACGTTTAAAAACCATAGTAATCAAAGAATGAGTAGACTAATTTAAGAAAAGTAACGCTATCACAGATCGTCTCTTTAGGTTTGGCATATAGGGGTAATCTTCGCTGATTTCTTAGAATAAACCACTCTCATAACAATCTCATTTTTAGTAAGAGTAAATAAAGATAGGCTGTTTAGTTTAATTTTTATAATTTTAACATAATGAGTGATGACAAAAACAGCTGCCTTTTTCCCCTTTGAAATGAAGAACAGGACCGCTGTTTAAGCTTTATTATTTCATTGTCCACTTGGACAGAACAGTTCTAAAATCTGCCATTAAGTACTGCATCTTAATCTTACAGAGTGCCATCCCATTCAGCATAAAACTCATTTAAAAATGTTTCCATAAAGCTATGCCGCTTTTCTGCCAGAGATTTAGCTGTGGCAGTATTCATCGAATCCTTTAAGAGCAATAATTTTTCGTAAAAATGAGCAATAGCTGTGGATTCCTGTTGACGGTACTCCTCTAAGGTCATTTCTGTGCGAATCTTAGTGCCAGGTACATGGATTAAATTTCCCTTACTACCTGCATAAGCCATCGTTCGTGAAATACCAATAGCACCAATGGCATCTAGACGATCTGCATCTTGAACAATTTGCCCCTCCAGAGACAAAACCTTATCTTTATTCAATCCAGCTTTAAAAGACATATTAAGAATAATGTCCAGTACAGAAGATTTTTCGCTTTCTGAAACATCTTTATCAGATAACCAATCAGACACTCTCTTTACACCAAGAGAATCAGATTCATTCAATTTATCATCAGCGATATCATGCAACATTGCTGCTAATTCACAAATAAAAAGATTCGCATTCTCTTCACGGGCAATCCTAAGAGCTAAATTTCTAACACGATCAATATGCCACCAGTCATGTCCAGAAGAATCGTCACCTAATATTGATTTGACAAATACCTCTGCCTCCCGAATGATAGTTTCTTGAGTCATCGACAAACACCTTAGTAGGAACGTTTCCCAAAAATATCATCAGGAATATCATGAAAACCTTTGCCTTCTTCAAAATTTTGAAATTTTCCTTGAAGAAAACGATAGGCATCTAAACGACTCTCATAACGAATAACAGCGTCCTTAGCTCGCTCATCATTATCTTCTTCCCACACCTGCTGACTAGCCTTCATAGCACCCTCATTTATGACAATTTGAGTATCAACCCAGTCCCTAAAATCCTTTAAAAATTGTTCTTCTTTAGACATAAACTACTCCCAAAAAACTTAAACTAATAGCATTATTATAACATGAATCATCTACAAATCATAAAAATTCTAAATCTATAAAAATAGATAGTCCAACCTGATTAATCAGAAAAATAATCTTCAATAGATTAAAAAACAGCTCTTCAGTTATAAACAAAAGTAAACATTAGACTCGTTTAAAAGCAAAAACTAAATTTCCGAACCATAATCTGTAGACCACTGGTTTTTAAGTTGATTATTTCAAGAACTCTATAGAAGTGAAAATCTTCTTATTTCTTATTTGTGTTACTATTATCTTAATATTTCTATTATAAGTTACTTTTAAATTTTTATTGAATATTTCAAGCGTACATCCTATCTTTCAGACAGTTTTAATACTCGAAGAAAATCAAAATCTGACTAGAAAAAGTGTCGTAGCTAGAACTAGAGTTCATCAAGGTAAACTTGACAATATCAGATTTTGATTTTCTTCGAGTATTAAAACCTTTTTAAAAGACAAGGAGAAGATTATTAATGCTCTTGAGCTGCCTTATTCAAACGCAAAATTAGAGGCTACTAACAACCTTATCAAAGTCATTAAGCGAAATGCCTTTGGTTTCAGAAACTTTGAAAACTTTAAAAAACGGATTCTCATTGCACTAAACATTAAAAAAGAGAAGACCAAACTGGTCCTCTCTAGAATATAGCTGACATCAACCCACTACAGTTGACAAAGAGTCAAGAAAAGAAGTACCTAGAAAGATACCCCCAATCTATTATTCTGCCACCACCGAGTGCTTGGCAGTTAAAATATGTAGCAATAAGTAACAAAAATTGCATGAAATCAAGAATTTGTCACTCAATTTATAATAGCTAATTTGAGAAAGTTGACCATATGTTGACCAAATAGGCTATTTTCAAGCTCCCCTTTTTGTAAATTAGGGGAGTTTTTTAATACCTAAATTCCAAAATTTTATAGTTGCCATCAACTTTTTTAAGTTTGTAAAAACGACTAGAATCTGTTCCATTATTATCAATTACAACATTAAAGCTAATGGTGTTGCCATCTTCTTTAATATTAGAAAATGATTTCGTTGACACATTTTTATAAGGTTCAGGTGCATCCATATACCAGCCTAAAGTCTCTTGATACGCTGAATTATCAGTAGAAACATATAAGTCAGCCATATGGTCTTTTTTGGTACTAATCGTTTCATTAACAGCATTTCGAAAATTTATCATGAAGTTTTCTAATTCAACTTCAATCCCTGTGAAATCATTATTTGAACTCTTTGTAGTATTCACACTAGCGTCACTTTCACGATAATAAAAACTAGCATAAATTTCTTGCATTACCAAAACTCTATCTTTTGAAGTATCGTCTTCATTAGCAATATAAGCACCTTCTAAATCCATAGTTGTGGTACCTGCTGGGTATATTATATAGTAAAAAGGCGAACCAATTTCAGGAGTCATCAAAAACTTGAGAGTATTATCTTCCAACTCAGAAGTTACCCTAACATCACTACCTGATTTAAACTCATTTAATTTTTTAGAAAAATCAAGTGTTTCTTGTCCATTAGACCACTGCCCTTCAATAGTTGAATAATCTTCTAATTGAGTAGCAATTAAATCAATGCCGTTCTTCTTAACTTTATCAGCTTGATTGTCGCTGTCTTTATAAAATAGAATCTCTTTTAAAACTTCTGGATTGGTCGTTTCATTACTTGCATTACTTCGATTTAAAAGTAATCTTTCCTTACTTTTATCACCAATCAAAAATTTTCCAGCATTATTATCCTTCGGCATATAAAGAATATCTGTAAAACCAGTTAAATCTAACTCATATTTATAAGATAATACACCTTTGTCATATTCTTGCCCTGTTAATTGAAAAGCATTTCCCTTAATATGTCCATCACTGTTTGTTGATGATTTAAAATGTAAAGCACCATCAGCATCTACTTGCAAAGTAGAACCCGCTTCATTTTTCCACTTTCCATATAATTCAGGATAATCAGATGTAACTTCAGTAGGTGCATTGCTGCTGGTTTTAGATTTTTCCTGCTTTTTAGAAGATGTTGTTGACGTTTTGGTTTGCTTTTTAGCACTACTCGTACTTGCAGGGGTAGACTTAGCTTCTTTAACTGTGTTTGATTGACATGCACTTAATAGTAATGCTGAACAAATCATTGTAATTCCTAAAACTTTTTTCACAACCTTTTTCCTATCTTCCATTTACTGCATAAACATAAGCGATGTAATTGGCAAAATCACCAACTTGTTTTCTATTTTCTGAACTAACATCAAACCATTCTGGGGATAAACCATAATCAAGTTCAAGTAATTTTGAAACCATCTTCAAATCAGTAATAACACGATTATGAACAGTTGTACGGTGACTGTCAGTTGTTTGACGTTCTTCCTTTGAAATCAAGTACCAATTTGATCGGATTGTAGTGTACTCATTGGCGCTTTTAACAAAATTTTTCCAATACTCATCAAAATCAGAATCATTAGTCGGTGCACACGCAAGTAATTCATCATACAACTTTTGACAAGCTTCAAAATCTAAAGCATCTATTTCTTTCGTAAAATCATTATATGTAAGCATTTTAATTTTCTCCTTAACTCATTATACCTAAAATTCAAAAAATATTAAATATCTAATAAAACCTTCCTGCCAAATTGACAAGAAGATTCATAGTTTATTTCTTATTCATTTCTTTTTTGACTTCATCAACGGCTGACTTTGCTATTCGTTGAGTTACTTTGGCTGCTGATTTCGCAATTTTTGTCCCTTTTTGAGTTAGTTCTACCATTTTTTCTTTATCAAAATCAACAGTAGAATTACCAGCTGATACATTTCGGCCTAAAAAACTAAAGACTGCAATGAAACCAGATGCTAAGAGACAGACATAGGCACCAAGTCCTAAACTAGCTCCCATATCAAAAGCATCATTGTTGGCAATAACATCCCCTACTACAAATACAAAGATAAGGGCAGAAGTACCAAGGATTATCCAATTCTTTTTCTGGGTCAATGCTGATTGTGGATTGCCCCAAAAGAGACAAACTAAAATGATAATATACCCCAAACCAAAGAAATAGCCATCTTGGAAGGTATCATTAACAGCATTTAGACTATATTCTTGAAATGTTATCCAAGGCATTAATACAGAAATAAGACCTAAAACTGAAGCAATTGCAATATATAAACGTTTTTTTGACATAATTCCTAAAATTCTCTCCTAAAAAATCTAGTGAGTTTCCCCACTAGATATAATCCTTAATTGTGGCGTTTTTTAAGACTTACTAATCCAAGTCCTGTGATTGCCATACCAACAAGCATCGCCATGACAGATTCATTTGAACCTGTTTCAGGTAAAATTTCAGTTTTAGCAACACGTGAATAAGTTTTCTTATCGTCTGTTTTGCTTGCTACCATTTCAACAGCTGCCTTAGCGTTTGCTTTGCCATATGAAACTGCTGTAACTGGTGATTTACGGTAACCATTTGATTGCATTTGAGCTTTAGCATCTTTAGCTGGATTGACAGAACCGTTATCATCAATAGGTTTTATTTCAGGAGAAACTTTATCGTCAATAGGTTTCACTTCAGGAGAAACCTTATCATCAACAGGTTTCACTTCAGGAGAAACTTTATTGTCAACAGGTTTTACTTCAGAAACGTCATCTGATTTATTGTCATCCGTTTTCGGAGTTTCTGGTTGTTCATCATCTTTTGGTGCATCAATGTTTTGATCCATTTTATCTGACAAGGCTAAAAGGGCATCGTAACGTGCTTTTACCAAATGGTAAGCTTCTTCAGCTTCAGCATGTTCCTTGCGAAGAGCATCCAGTTTTTCAATCGCATTTGATACGCCAAACTCTGCTGAGTTGATGTTCATCCTGATATTCCAACGACGTTCTTTTAAGTCTTCCAATTGACCTTCTGGGTTTTGTAAGGCTTTCAAAGCGTCTTGGGCTTTAATGAGTGCTGATTTAACGTCTTCTACAGCTTTTACTGTTTCAGCTACAGCCGCTTCTTTACGTGATAATTCTGCCTTAGCGGTTTCTAAGTCCGCTTTAGCGTCTACTGTTTCTTGTTTAGCAGCCTCATATTTAGTTTGTTTTTCAGCAAGAACGGCCTTAGCATCAGCTAGAGCTTGTGCGTGGTCTTCTGATTTAGGAGCTTCTTCTAGAGCTTTCGTTGCGGCTGTCAATTCAGCACGAGCTTCTGCTAATTCAGTTTCAGCCTTGCGAACAGCCTCAGCAAGACTTGCTTTATGCTCTTTGAGTGCTGATTTCGCAGCGTTAAGTGCTGACTCGTCAACGTCAGTTGCGGCATCTGTCACGTAAACGAAAGTGATTTTTGGTAAGAAGACTGTTTCTTTACCGTTGATCGTGCTATACCATTCGCCGTTCGCATCTTTAATTTCTTTGTAGTTGTATTTGCGACTAAGTGCTAGTTGAGGAATAAAGTCTGGGTTGATTATACCTTCAGCATCGGCTTCAGGGGTATTGTCCATGGTAGCATAGTAGTCACCACCTTGTACTCCATTTACAGCCACTCCAAGTCCTTGGTGTGAAAATAAGATTGCACGACGGTGTCCGAGACTGGAAGATACGTTGTATGAATCATCGTACCAACCAGCTACTAAATAGTAAGCCAATTCTTGGTTTGATAATGAATTCATGCGACTACTGTAGGAAATGTTTTCAGATGATGCGTCAATTGAGAGTTCTGTGTCATGACTCATTTTACCGTTACGGCGCATTTCATCTGCACGAGCTACTGCGTATTGAATAGCTTTGTCAGTTGTTTCGACACGTTCAGTAATACCGTTTAAGTCACGAAGCTTGTTCATGTAATAAACAGCCCATTTAGTTAACTCATTAGCGTCTGGTGTGAATGCAATGCGCCCGGTGGTGGCATATTCTTCTTTTTGCGCCGCTGTCAACTCAATAGATACTGTTTCGGCGCCAGAGTACTTTACAGGTGACGAATTCTTAGTTTCTGCGTTACCACGTTCAATAATATCACCAACAGCGCGTTCTGCAATAGCTTTCTTACCTGTTTTGGCAGCTTCAACTTTTTCAGTTTCAGTATTGACGACAGCTTCCAATTCAGTTGTTTTAGCCTCACCCTCAGTTGTTACTTTCGTCAAGTTATCGCTAGCGATGTCTACATCTTCTTTAGCGGTCTCAACGCGCTTTTCTAGTGCAACACGTGGGTCTTCGTTGTTTTCAAGTGTTGCTACAGCGTCTTGAGCAACTTCAACGGCTTCTTTAGCGGTTGCTTCATCAGCTTCAGCGTCTGCGACAACTGATTCAGCCAATTCAACCGCTTCTTTGGCAGGAGCTACTTCAGCCTCAATAGTTACTTGTTTTTCTTCAGCAACTTTAACATCTTGTTCAGCGTCTTCTACAACAGATTCAGCCGCTGCGATGTTTTCAGGTGTTACTTGCGTTGCAGTATCTTCAAGAGCTTTAATAGCTTCGTTCGTTTGGTCGTATGCTGCTTTTTCGTAATCATAGAGGTCTTGAGCCTCTTTGAGAGTATTTTCAGCTTCAGTAACAGCCATAGCCGTTTCATCTACTTTTTGAGCAGCTGCATCAACTTGTGGTTTGAGTGTTTCAACCGTTTCTGTGGTTACTGTATTTTCAGCATTAAGAACAGGTTGTGTGGGTTGCGTTGTTTCTTCTGCGTTAACAGTAGCGCCAGTGCCAGCAACAGCGGCAAGAACCGCAGCGGAAGCGAGTAGTTTGTGTTTGTTCAAGTTAATAATCCTCCATTAATATTCCAAAAAAATTTTGACAAATTCATTCTATCACATTTCGGTTCGTTTTAACATACTTTTTAATAAAAAAAGTTAGTTTCATTTACCTTTTTATCACTTATTAAAGCTTGTATGATAGGGAAAAAGGGGAATGATATGACTCAAGAAAACTCATTGCAGCATTATATTTCATTAAGAGTTCGACAATTACGGTTAGAAAAAGGTATTAGTCAAGAAAAATTATCTGAAATGGCTGACCTTAGCACCAAATACATTCACAACATTGAGAACCAGCACTACAATCTAAAAATCCAATCCTTAGAAAAAATCATGTCAGCGCTTGAAGTAACACCTAAAGAGTTCTTTAACTTCTCAAGCTTTGACACCGAAAATCTGTTAACACTAACAGATCAATTAAGTTCGTTGCCATTAGACGTTCAAGAGCAACTGACAAAAGCCTTCATTACCATTGTCAAACAATACGACAAAAAATGAGCTTATATAATAGTAGAGAAAATCACCTAAGCTAATGTTGCCTAGGTGATTTTTCCATTGTTTTGGATTAAATTATTCATCTTCCTGAAGTGATGTATCCAAGAATCTATCATTCTTAAAGACCTGATAAAGTTCTTGCTGACTAATTCCACTAAGTTGTTCCTGACTTTCAACAAGGTGTTCAATATAGTGATGACCAGATTCTGCGATTTTTGCTATCGGTTGATAGATGTCATTAAGGTCTATATAAATAGCATCTTCATCGGTTGATGCATCAATATCATCTGAGAAATCATCAACATCAAAAATAACATTGTCGTCTTGATAAATTGATTGAGTACCACTTAATGACCATTGTAGATGTTCATGACTTTGTTCAAGAATTTCCTTTATTAATAGATATGTTCTTTTGCCTTTACTTGTTTGAGACAATTCAGAAAACATCTTATATAGGTTATCTTCAAAAAAATCCTTCAATTTATCATTTAATCTTGTAGTGTATTTAGTAACGAAAAAATGAGCATGTTCAAGCATAAATCTATTTTTATATAAAATGTATAGTCTCGCGATAGCCAAGTCACGAGACTTTTTTAATGCTTTCTTATCAAAATAGGGACTAGCTAACTGTTCACTTAATTGATTGAAATATTCTTTATCTAAGTCACTATAAGCCCTAGCCCTAGCATAGGGAAGGTAATCTAACAGACAGTCATTCACTACATCTGGTGCTGATTCATCTAGGTATTCCATGCCTTTATAAAATAGGTAGAAAAAGTAAGATTCCCTCGTTTCCTTGTCTCCCCAAATTAAAGAAAAGACATTTTCAAATCCTAGACTCTCAACGATATCATCTGCGATATTAGGTGTTAACAAGTAAGGGTTTTTACGTTGATGAATTCGATTATTTAAAACATATGAGACAAGTTGTTCGCCATTAGGTGAATCTGAAATATCTAATCGAGTTAATTTGAGAAATTCTTTACGTTTCTTCACACGTTCACTAATCATCAGGTATATCATTCCAAGTACTTCGTTTAGTATAGTATCCATTTTTTTGTCAAAATCCTTCTCTTTAGTTCGTGGGTGCATAATATGTGTTTATCTAACATTATACCATCATTTCGCACCTACGTGAATTCCTTTAATATAGAGTCATAACATAATTAGTCCTTACTGATGGCCATCAAATGGACGGATTGAAACAAGTGACGAAAAGGCGATAAAGGTCTTTTCTTGCCACGAATTGTTTCGCCGTTTATTTGGTGACCCCATTTTTCGGCCTACTATTCTGGATCACTACCTTCTTTCCGTTCATGACAAAGGACGGAAAGAAGGTCCCTTATGGGTAAAGTTACAGATAGACGTGAACAAATGATTGAAGCTGCTGCAGCCAATAAAGATTGGGATACAGTGGAACGACTCTTAGACCAAGAACTTAATAATGCTGAACGACGTGACAGATACCATCATAAAAGAAGTCTTGAATTCAATATTTCTAAAAATGGTAGACGTACCGAATTACATGACGTTGTTAAAGATAAGGCTAAAAATCCTGAAGAAGCTTTGATAACGAATGAGCTAGACATTGCAATAGAAGATGCTAAGAAACGGCTTTCTCCTATTGACCGCCAAATTTTTGAATTGAAGGTTGAAGAAGATAAATCCTATAGTGCTATTGCTAGAATCGTCGGTATGAGTGATAAAACAGTCAAATCGCACTACTTTAAAGCTATAAGTACCTTAAGATTTTTGCTTGCCGATTATCAATAACAGCTGTTTTATCACTATTCAGCAAAAAAAAATGACAAAAAGTCAAAAAAATTCCGAATTCAATGCTCCAATTCTCCTATAGACAAAGGGGCAATTCAAAAAAATCTCATCAATTATCAAAAAAAATTACGAGTTTTAGCTTGTAATTCTCCTATAGATAAGAAAGGAATGTAACACACTTGTCCAGCTCATGACGATAAACCGAGCAAATCCCTATAAGCCATACTTGATACTTGGCATCAGTATCATTTGGTTATCAAGCATATCTTCCTGCTATACGCTCAACTACTCGGAAGACTTTAGGGTAGTTTCTATTTGAAAGGAGCCTATTATGGCATTAAAAAAATTACGACAATTCCAAGTGTTCGATACTGAAGGATTCTTGAAAGACAAGGATATACGTATCATTGCAGATGAACCTTGGGTTGAATACGATGGCGACGGCAAAATAAAAGGACAACTTGGCGTCAAAGCAAAATGTGTCATCGCTGTCGATAATACCGATTATGGTGACAATGTCGACCCAGATTTAAACGGCGGTGAACAACTTGTCATCAAGGTAACCAAGCCCTTACCAAATTATAAGAAGTTTGCAAGTATTGCCATTAATAATCCAGCTGCAACTGTATATGGCGACTACGGCAATCAACTTAGTATTACTGCTGAATCTATTGCACTAAAAACAACCAAATAGAAAGGAATGACAAACAGTCAAGTAGTCTGATGCCCCTACTTGAGTTGGTTTGTCAGTAATAACATGATACCCATTCAACCTAACATACGATTACCAACTATCCAAGCTTCTATTAAAATTAAATATAATTTTCGATTTATAAAACTCTAGAAAGGTTATCTTATGGCAAAAAAATTTAATAAACACCAACAAGAAAAAGAAGCTAAGCATAGCTTAAAGCAAAAGCTTCGACTTCAAAACAAAGAACGCGATGCTGAGAAAGCGACCGTTCCATCTGATTCTGCTAATTTTTATGACAAGCTAATGGAACATACCGCACGAAAAGACCCTATTATGCGAAAAATCACTAACTGGAAACCAGCAGACCCTAACGACCCTACTGAACCCTATTACAGAAAACTAAGTGACGATGACTTATATCGCGACATCCATCATCTCCCAAAAGATGCGGACGTCAGTCATCGTACTAGCATATTTGATAATGATGACATCACCCCTAAAAAACCTTTTTTTACAACTATTTCTGATAAAGAACTAGATAAAATAATGAATGGTGATGATACCATCACTACGATGAACAATAAGGAAGGATTATCTAACGATGAAAATTATAACGACTGATAAACGTCGTTGGGATGGCCTAGTAAGCATTTTGCTAGGCTGTTTCCTAGCGGCAATATTACTATTCATACTATTTGGCTTAACAAACTTCAAACCACTCCTTATCGGTGGTCTTGCTCTATTATTTCTAAAGTCTTACTTAATATTAAAATTATGGTGTAAATTCTATCGTAACTACCATGTTAAAGCATTTGGTTTACAAAAAGCTTACTCCTTATGGCGACAAGTAGCTTATCTAAAAAAAGAACTCATTGCCGCTCAAGTTTTTGTGAAAAAAGGATACTATGCTGGAAAAACATTGGTAGAATTACCGAAAATCGACTTTTATTGTAAAGATGGTATCTGGTATCTACGCGTCGAAAATCGTATCAGCTTACAAGAAAAACTAGAAAAACTAGATTTATCAGCAGCACTCTCTGGTTTTGTAGTTGAGCAACATCGCATGATTCCAACACAGAATGCTTACATTTATGAGCTAGATGATAAGTCTATTAATCGACGGTTTCAACTGAATAGTTTAGATGATGTTAAACAATTATTAGAACAACAAGACAGTCCGACAGCAATACCTATTGATAAACGCCTCACACTTCCAGCCTTTTGTAATGGACTTATCGTTGGAGCGACGCGGTCAGGTAAAAGCTACAGTCTTTACTGGCTCATCATGAACTATCTCCTTAAATACGGACATTACAATGAAAAAGATAACAGTCTAGCTAATCTCTTCATCATTGACCCAAAACGAAGTTCAATTAGTCAACTAGGTAAGGATATAGGACATGTAGCTGTTTCTATTGATGAATCAAGACAGCTTCTAAAAGATTACCTGACTGCAATGGAAGAACGGGAAAAAACCATGAGTCCTATGCAGAAGCAAGGACTTGATAAAGATTATAAGTTTTTTGGAATGACTCCTTATCTCCTAGTCATTGATGAATACGCATCGTTTGCCAGTTCTCTAAAAAATCGACCCAAGGCAGAACGCGATGATATCAATGCCATGATTGATGCTTTAGTGCTAAAAGGCTCACAACTTGGTTTCTTTGTTATTATCGCCATGCAAAAAAGTGATGCAACTCTGTTACCGACTCATGTCAGAAACAGCTTACTTTTTAAGGTCGTTATGGGAAATGCTCAAGCAACCACTTATACAACCGCATTCGAGCGTACAGATGTCCCTAAGAGACAATTTGAATTAGGCGAAGGTGTCTATACGTTAGATGGATATGTACAAGACCCAAAAGTACTTGCCATACCACATCTCGATTTTGATTTGTATAAAGACGGCTTTGACAGGATTTTTAAACAGATTCAGTCGAAAGATTAAACCATTTTAAGCTACATAGGTTGATAAAAAAGGCAGGGAGCTTCTTAAAGGGATGGTTAACAATTGGTTCAGGCATGTTGTATTATCTGTTGCTTTCTCCCGCGAAGCGGGGAAAGCAACACCCGAGACTGGGTATGGTAAATACCCAGTCTCGACCACCCCCAAAATAAAAGCTTCAAGCCTTATCCTATCTAGCATTTTAAGCTTTAAAACAGTTACTAACGAAAGGACAAAAGATGACAGTTTCCGTTGATATTGACCAATTTACCCTAGTATTGCAATCTACAGTTAATGTTACTGTTGAAGATTGGTTTGATACTGCTGTTGAAATATCTAGGGAATTCCTAGAAAAATCACATTTAGACTTTTTTTATCCTATCATCAATTTTACAAAAGATGGGCTTCCAGCAGGCTATACACACGGCTTCATTGTGGAAAATGTTCCGTTTTACCTGTCCGTTGCCTTTCACGAGTATTACAAAAATATGGGCGTGATTGTCAAATTTTCGGCATTTTCGTGGTCGGATTATCGTAAATGCTATGAAGAACAGTTTAATGAACCCATCCAATTAAATACCTTTTTAAATATGATTATATCTACAAAATATCACGCAAGATTATCACGGGTAGATTTGTGTTGTGACTTTATCAATGAAGGCATCAGCATACCCAAATTAAAACGCTCTATTGAGCAAGGAAGGACTGAAATACGCTATGGCAAAAGAATTACTCGCAAAAGTTATTAAGGATAATAAAGAAAAACCATATCCTAAAAATCCATCAAAAATAAATGATATCTCAAAGCAGTTTGAAGCCGAGACTATCTATATAGGGACAAGAACAAAAGGCTCTAAAGCCTTGGTTCGTATTTACGATAAGAAAAAGGAACAAAAAAAATGAAGCATAACCTAAGTAAAGCCAAAGCTGTAGACGATTGGACACGTTTTGAAGTGGAATACAAAGGGCATTATGCCCATGAACTAACGAAGGCCATACGACAATGTAAAACAGATAATGAGTTAAAAAATCTTATTTTATCATCCATTTTGGATAAGTATATGTTCTTTCATGTAAATTCTAACAGACCCCATCGGATTACACGGCTAATGATTAATTTATTAGATGACAAAAAATTTGAATTTTCACCCCAAAATCCTAGAGATGATACCGTGAAACGTTCAATTGACTATATGAAGAAGGGATCGGGATTGTATCCCCTTCTTTATAAAGTGAATCAGGTATGGGGGGATGGTTCCGACAGTGAACTTATTCAGTATCTCTTTTTCGATTATAAGAAGGAATTTTTACCCAATAAAGACCATGAAGCTTGGGTAACCAAATATAAAAATTACCTACAGCGCTTCCCCGTTCCATGGGAAGATGACTAAATGTTGAAAGGATTTCCTATGACCCAAAAAATTACTGTTGATTTAACAAATATCGCTATCACACTTCCAGAAACGAAGGTATTAGTTGATAAAGATGATTACGAACAATTAAAAGAAAAAGCGTCAGAAGGGCAATATATGACCCTTACAGACGTTTTAAAGCTCCTTAGCGTCTCAAGACCTTGGTTCCTTGATAAAGTGTTGTATAACCCAGATATACGCTCTCAGATTGATATTGAATTAAATGATAATGGCTTTGTAAAATACCCTGATAATCAAGGGGGACGCTATTATTTTTTAGCCAGTAAAACAAGGCATTATTTTGAGCAACATTTTAAAGACATCTTTTGTTAAATATGGTAAGATAGCCAAGACAAATTCTTGGTTATCGTGTTATAGGAAAGGATAACCAATGGCAATATCATACAGACAACGTGGAAAGAAGAAATTATGGGATTATAGAATTATTGACAAAGATAAAAAAGTCGTTGCCAGTAACTCTGGTTTTAAGACAAAGCGCGAAGCTCAGAAAGAAGCTATTGATATCGAGCTGAAGCTAATTCAAGGTAAAGTTATTGATAAATACGTTACTCTATATCAATTATGGGAAAGATGGCACGAATTAATGATACTTCCGCAAAAGAAGAGTGAAGGCACTTTGCTCAAACACTTCTACCGTGGAAAAAGGATTAAAGATTACTTTGGTGACAAACCAGCATCTGAGATTAAACCAAGTGATTATCAAGCTTTTATTAATCACTATGCCCAAGAAATAAGTAAAGATAGTGTCAGTCGACTAAATAGTGAGATTAAATCGGTAATCACGTTTGCTAAAAGAGATAAACTGAATATTGATGACTTCACATTAGGTGCTATCATTACAGGATTAAACAACAGTAAGAAAGTTTCTGATAAATACATTGCTAGTACAGCAGATTATAAGAAACTACTATATGAACTTGAAAGAAAAGTAGACTATGACAAATCCGTCACCGACTACTTTATATACATTCAAATGAAAACAGGGTTTCGATTCGGTGAAGTTGCTGGACTAACTTGGGATTGTATCTTGTGGGATGATTTAGAAATAAAAACATATCGAAGATATGATACCAAAAAATCAAAATGGACAAAAGCTAAAACAGAAACTTCAATTCGAACGGTACCTATTGACAAACAAACAATTGAAATTCTTAAAAAGTTAAAACGGGAAC
Organism: Streptococcus pluranimalium; assembly: GCF_047785745.1. Taxonomy (GTDB): domain Bacteria; phylum Bacillota; class Bacilli; order Lactobacillales; family Streptococcaceae; genus Streptococcus; species Streptococcus pluranimalium_B. Next base: position 15,028 of record NZ_JBLOJT010000033.1, read on the forward strand.
AAGAAGTTTATTTTAAACGTTACAAAATGTCAAACGAAGAAAATTTATTATTTATAGATTTCTTTACAGGGGTTCCAACCAGTCAAGGCATCAATCGCTCCTTACGTCAAACAATGGAAGATATCAATATAAAACCCAAAAATTTAAGCTCAACTGGGTTAAGACATACCTATGCCAGTATGATGCTATCACAAGATATAGACATCTGGGCAATAGCTAAAATCATGGGGCATAAAGACATTAAACAAATTACTGAAACATACGGACATTTGATAAAAGAAAAGGAAGAAAATGAAAACACCAAAGTCCGCGAGTTTCTAGGGAAAAGGTAAAGTTTGGTGACCAAATGGTGACCAAAAAACAAAAAAACGTTGATATATCAACGTTTTTAGTTAAATATTATGCCACCACCGAGAATTGAACTCGGAACTGAGCATTACCATTGCTCTATTATACCATTTAACTATAGCGGCAAAATACTAACAAAACAGGTTAGTTAATCTAACCTGTATA
>NZ_JBLOJT010000034.1:0-15429 GCF_047785745.1 Streptococcus pluranimalium
CACTTATCTAACCGATTTTTTCAAGACATTGTCATTTTCGATTGACACCATAAACTAAGGATTTTTCATACTTGCTTGAATTATGATAAAATAAGTGCATGGAAAAAAGAATGTATAATGCAGGAATTGATTTTTTAAGAATTTTTGCCATGTTTATGATTGTTGTCACCCATGTGTTAGGTAAAGGTGGAGTCCGTGACTCCGTTGCTGGGACAGTTGACGTTCATTTTTTACAGACTTGGATCATTCAAGCCAGTGTTTATGTTGCGGTTAACTGTTATGCCCTGATTAGTGGTTACGTCGGCTTTCGTTCCAACTTCAAATATTCTAAAGTAGCAAATCTATGGCTCCAAGTAGCCTTTTATTCAATTGGGATAACCTTATTTTTCCTAATTTTGGGTAAGGATATTGGTGCTAATGACTGGTTGGCAGCCTTTTTCCCGGTCATTACGGGTCAATATTGGTACGTTACCGCTTATTTTGGATTGATGTTGACCATGCCCTTCTTCAATATTGCCCTACCGAGGATGGAGTTGTCTGATCTTGCCAAGATGATTGTTACTGGTTTTATCGTCTTCTCATTGCTACCAGTATTACTGGATACCAGCGTTTCGGAGTTTTCATTATCCAAAGGATTTAGTATGACTTGGTTGATTCTCTTGTATATTGCTGGCGCATTTTTGGCTCGTATCGATTTGAAAAGGTATAATAAGCCTTTCATTTTAATTGGTATCTATGTCTTATCAATCGTAGCAACCCTTATTTTGAAGTACACTGTTAGTGAGAAGTGGTATTGGTACACCTCGCCAACCATTAGTCTAGGGGCTTTGGCTCTATTTATCTTATTTGTTAATTTAAGGATTGCACCAGCTGGAAGATTGGTAAACTTCATTAAGTTCTTTGCACCTGCAACTTTTGGCGTGTACCTTGTTCACTTACATCCCTTGGTGGTCAAATTCGCCATGCGAGACTTTGCGGAAAATTTTGTGAATCAATCCCCATTTGTTTTCCCATTTACTATTCTAGGTGTTAGTCTCTTAATTTTCTTTGGATCAATTTTAATTGAAAAAGTGAGAATTTGGCTTTTTAAAACCCTTCAAGTCTCACATTTGATAACAAAAATTGATGATTGGCTGACTTTTAAAAATAAGGTCAAAAACATATAAGCCTATTAAAAACCCAAGTTTCATAATGAACTGCTCCCTGTCAAGTAGACAATGAAATAATAAAAGATTACGCAAAGGCCTTGTTCCTCATCTCAAGAGGGGCAAGGCCGTTGTGCTTCCCTTGAAATCGTTCGTTATTGTAAAAATAGATATAAGCATCAATATCAGCGACTAACTCCTCAAACGTCTTATAACTATTCAAGTCATAGCACTCCGTTTTAAAGTGACCAAAGAAACTCTCAATTGGGGCATTTGTCAATGCACTTGCCAATTCGTGACATAGAGCGCGTCATCTGATATTGTGTCGTTATCATCCGATATTCTCGTGAGGTGTGTTGGGAGCCTCGGTCACTATGGATAAGTGGCGAGGCATCTGGATTGGCTTTGATAGCCTTTCTTAGGTTCTCCATAACAAGTGGATTATCATTGTTCTTACTGATATGGTAAGCCACGATAGAGCCGTCATAAAGGTCTTTAATAGCACTCAGATAAGCCTTACAACCTAATCCATATTACAAGAAAGTCACATCTGTACACCATTTCTCATTAGGGGCTTGAGCACTAAGGTCACGATTGAGGATATTGTCCTCAATATTCTTGAAACTGGTCTTAGTGCAATAGCCACGAGAACGACGGATAATGGATGAGATACCAATGATATGCATTAGTCGACGAATACGTTTCTTGTTGTAAGTCGACCCAAGCTGTCGATTAACCTAACGTGTCATCCGACGGTACCCTAAACTTCCCTTGTGTTTGGCATGAAGTTTCTTGATGGTCTCTAATAGTGTTTGATTCGTCTTTTCAGATGCGATCTCCTTGTGATTGAGCCACTTGTAATAACCTGATCTTGAAACACCAAGTCATTGACATAACTGGCTAATAGGAGACCTCACGATGCTGGACAAAATAATGTTTCAAAAGAGCATAAAAGCCTTCACGAGTGGTTTTATGGCCAACTTTTTCTTGGTAAGCTTCAAAGAGCTCTTTTACGGTAACGTGTTTCCCAGCCAATGACTCTTCAAATTGTTCCTGGAGGAATGTTTTTTCCTCTTCTAAAGTCATGTAGAACCGTCTGCGTCCACCTCTGTTTTCAGCTAGAATAGCAGGTATACCGCCATTCTGATAGCGAGTAAGAAGATTTCTAATCGTTTGATGAACAAGTCCTACTTCTTTACCGATAGCTGTCAAACTCATCCCCTGGGAACGGAGGAGAAGAGCGTGACGTTTACGATAATGAGCATTGTTTTTCTTATCTTTAAGGGCAAGTTGCAATTCTTGGATTTGAGATTCACTAAATTCTTTTGTCATATTCTTATTATATCGCCATTTTTGATTTTTGTTAAGTATCAATACAATCTCTAACTTTTCTTCAACTGATTTTAGACTTCTTTTTGACATACTAAAACTCCCTTTATAGTTTCAAGTGAATTTTTGTTTTTTCACTGTCTACTATAATGGGAGTATATCATAAAGGAGACTTGGGTTTTGTTAGTCTTAGCGACGGTTTAATTTTTGACCGATAATTTGCAGCAAGGTTGGTAGTTTGACAACCTTATTATCACCGACTTTATCTCTAGCGATTTTTAGAATTTTTCCAGAATCTTTTGATGAAAAGAGAAATTTCCCAGAATCTGTAAAGACTTCAAAATGTCGACTGACTTTTTTTCCACTGACATTTGCACCAATCTGATCAATGCTAGTCCAAGGGATTTGAATATAGTCTTCAACATTACGATCGCTATAGTATTCTAAAGCGGCATCACCAATCAAAAATTTTCCAACCTTTCCTCCCATACCCAGGTAGGATACACCTGTTGTTTGTAGTAACACTTCTTTATTTAAGGATTGTGCCATGCTTACCTCAGTTCTAAAAATTTATTTACCACCTATTTTATCATAAGTAAAAGAGTTTCCAAGAGGAAACCCTTTTTTATTTACATGATACCTGCCAGACGAGCAAGGACACCTAATACGAAGAGACCAACGATCATTGTAATTGGTGATACTTTTTTCTTAAGTAACCACATACAAACGAAGGTTAAGATAAGTCCCATTAGTCCCGGGATTAAGGAATCCAGTTGTCCTTGAAGCGTATTAGCTCGTTCAGCTGTCAAGCTTAAACCGCCTAAGGCGTCACCTAAAATACCTTGTAATTCAGCCCCTGTTACATTGCCTTCAGGGAATTGGATGTATGCTCCTTCAGCCAACTGAGTTGATGGTAGGTCAACTGTAAAGTTGATAGAAACCCAGCGTTGTACAAGGACAGCAAGGATAAACATACCAAGGATTGAAGCTCCTTTAGTGATATCTTGGAGGATACCACCAGACATGTCTTTTGTGATTTCTTTACCTGATTTGTAACCAAATTCTTGAGTGTACCATAGGAAGCTCATACGAATAGCATTCCATGCAACGAAGAAGATGATTGGCCCCATGATGTTTCCTGCTTGTGCCAGTGAAGCACCAAGCGCACCAAGGATAGGACGTACTGTAAACCAGAAGACTGGGTCACCGATACCAGCAAGAGGTCCCATCATACCGATTTTAACACCTTGGATAGCTGTGTCATCGATATCAGTACCATTTGCTTTCTCTTCTTCAAGAGCAAGTGTTACACCAAGAATCGGAGCAGCTACATATGGGTGAGTATTGAAGAATTCCATGTGGCGTTCAAGAGCAGCAGCACGGTCTTCTTTAGTAGTATATAGTTTTTTGATTGCCGGAACGAGTGAGTAAGCCCAACCTAGGTTTTGCATACGCTCGTAGTTCCAAGATCCTTGAAGGAATTGTGAACGGAACCATACTTTTTGGCGATCTGATTTTGATAATTTGATTTGAGTTTCAGTCATTGTAGGCACTCCCTTCTTAGTAATCTTCTAGGATATCGCCGATTGGGTCCATTGAACTTGACCCGCCACCGTTACCTGAACCACCTTGTTTTGAGAGGTTAAGATAGATGAAGGCAATAGCTACACCGATAACACCCATGGCAATAAGTGTAAGCTTAGAGATAGCAGCAAAAGCAAAACCAAGGGCAAAGAATGGCCATACTTCACGGGTTGCCATCATGTTGATAACCATGGCGTAACCAACGGCAACAACCATAGCACCACCGACTTGCATACCACCACTTAGCCATTCAGGCATTAATTCCAAGACGCTACGAACAGATGATGCAGGAACAGCAAGCAAGAGTGCAGCAGGAACCGCAATTCGGAGACCTTGAAGAAGAAGTGCGATAAAGTGAGTACGCTCAAGAGCAGAGATATTTCCCTCAGAAGCAGCTTTATCAGCAGCATGAACCAAACCAACTGAGACGGTACGAACAATCATCGTAAGGAAAAGTCCAGCAACGGCAAGAGGGATTGCAGTAGAGTAGGCAAAAGTGATTCCTTTTGGAGTGAAGTCGCCACCTTTAACCATAATAATAGCAGCTGCTACAGATGCAAGCGCAGCATCTGGGGCAACAGCGGCCCCGATATTAGCCCAACCAAGAGCGAGCATTTGAAGGGTACCACCAAGGGCAATACCAGCTGTCAAGTTTCCTGTAACAAGACCAATCAAGGTACATGCGACAAGTGGTTGGTGGAATTGGAATTGGTCGAGGATACCTTCAAGACCTGCAAAGAAGGCTACAACAACGACCAAAATAGCAGAAATAATAGAAATATCTGACATTTTGAAATCCTTTCGAAAAATAAGAATACCGAAGTAAAGTTTACCTTGTTTCGGTTAGGTTATTATTGAACATTTGCCTTCTTGATCAAATCAAAGAGGTTTTTACGTGAATCGTTTGGTACTTTACGAACGTCAAATTCAACGCCCAAGTCACGTAGTTTTTCAAATGTTTCAACGTCATCTTTATCCATAGACAAAACGTTATTAACCATTGTTTTACCAGTAGAGTGTGCCATAGAACCGACATTGAGTTCCTTGATTGGCACGCCACCTTCAATAGCACGTAAAGCTTCTTGAGGTGTTTCAAAAAGAATAAGTGCGTGTGTGTTACCAAAGCGTGGATCTTTAGAAGCTTCGATAAGTTTATCAATTGGCACAACGTTTGCTTTAACACCACCCGGTGCAGCTTGTTTAATCAGTTGTTTGCGCAATTCGTCCTTGGCAACTGTATCTGATGCAACAATGATACGGTTGGCCTTAGAAGCAGGTGTCCAGTTTGTCGCAACTTGTCCGTGTAGAAGACGAGTATCCACACGCGCAAGATTAATTTTAAGTTGTCCGTCACCGATGACAGTTCCTGGAGGGATAGCTCCCTGAAGGGCAGTAACAACTTTTTCAGTTGGAGAAGCTTCCTCAAGTGGATTGAGCTCTTCAGGAAGAGCTTTAATACCGTCTTTAGCTTCTTTGATAATATTTGCAGCAACTTGATCAACCCCTGCAGTCGCATCCATCATGCGTTCTGTGTAGGCTTGGATCAACATTGGCAAATTAAGACCAGTGATGATGGCGAACTTGCGATCTGGGTTTTCACCCATGATACGACTTGCTTGGTTAAATGGAGATCCGCTCCATAAATCAGCAAGGACAAGAATTTCATCATCAGCATCAAATTGAGCGATAGCATTGTTGAAGTGTGCATACAAATCATCAGGTCCTTCGCTTGGCATGAAAGTCACTACTTGAACTTTCTCTTGATCGCCAAAAATCATAGAACCAGATTGATGAATGCCTTCAGCAAATTTACCATGGCTGGCAATAATAATACCGATACCCATTCGTGTTCTTCCTCCTATAAGTTATTTTTCTTAGGATAAAAAAGAATCTCTCCAGATATGGCCAACAGGCACTCTTTTTTATCCCAAAAATTAAGAACAACTCATTTTAAAACGTTTTCAGTTAAAATGCAAGCATTTTTGAGAAAAAAATGCAAAATACTTCGATATTTTCCAATAACTGTCAATTGATATGCTTGAAAATGCAAATAAAAAAGAACAGACACGTAAAATCTGCTCTTTTTTGAAAGTTTCAATGAAATTGTCGCACAAAAATAACAAATGATTGAAAGTTACAGAAAAAGTTTTTCCAGTTGTCTAGCAACCCCGTCTTCTTCATTAGTATAGTCAAGTTTTTCGTCGGCAAAGGGCAGAAGAACCTGACTGGCATTTTTCATGGCATAGCCTGATTTAGCCAAATGAAGCATCTCAGTATCATTATGTTCGTCGCCAAAAGCAATTAAGTCATCGGGAGTTTTATTGTATATCGTTAACAGATAAGATAGGGCAAAAGCCTTATTAATACCTTTAGGTGATACTTCAAGGATATTTAAGGGACCACCCCAAGAATCAATCTCGATTTCGTTTTTAAAATGTTCCCTCATCCTGTTGGCAAGGCTTATTTTATCAGCAGCACGAGATTGCATGAGCAGTGCATTAGGATTTCGGGTGATTTTAGTTGGTTCCAAACGCATTCTTTCGGTAATTTTGTCAACACCAAACAAGGCAGGTGTTATACGTTCGGGATAATCCAAAGTAACATAGAAGTTTTTGCGATATTCACTGGCAATAAAATCCATTTCAAAAAAGTCACTGAACTTAAGCATATCGAAAAGATAAGTTTTATCTAACGTTACCGACTGCTCGTATTCCCATTTTTTACCGGGTAAGTGTGTCAAAGAGCCATTAAAGGTAATCATTGGCGTATCAAGTTCTAGACGGTTATAGTGTTCAACAGCCATACGGTAAGGTCTTCCTGTAGCAATAACAACGTGATGGCCTTGCTCGCGAACCTTTTTAATCGTATTGACCGTATAATCTGAGATGGTGTTGTCACTATGAAGTAAGGTTCCATCTAAATCTATAGCAATTATTTTTGTAGTCATAGAGCTATTATAACAAAAAATAATCGCAAGGGATATTTTAACTAGTCTTGTGTTACAATTGAGAAAATATGAAAAAAGGAGACTGCGATGAAACGCCAATTTATAGTAATACATGCCTTCTTTGCGATAATTTCCTTCGCTTTTTGGTATTACACCCCTTCTGGATTTGGGCTTATTTGGAATATCTTTTTGGCTATAGTAGCCTTTGATTTTAGCTATTTGGCTTGCTCTATAAAGAACAGATGGTTAAAGCCTTTCTTCATGCTAGGATGGCTTGTCTTCTACCCCAATACTTTCTATATGCTAACAGATCTCGTTCATATGTCTTTTGTAACGGACATTTTAAATGATCGCTTGAGCTTTATGTATTACATCATTTACATGTCTAGCATTTTATTAGCTTTAATTTTGGGGGTATTAAGTGTTCGTTATACACTCTTGATACTTAGGGTGAGGCACTGGTTTTGGTTTTATCTCTATATAATAGGTTTGTCATTTATATCTAGTCTAGCCATTCATCTCGGTCGCTTTGCACGCTTAAATTCTTGGGATGTTATTACCAATCCGTCTCTTGTTTATAGGGAATTGTTACAAATCTTTTCATATTCAGAAGTTCATTTTGTTTTAGGTTTTATGTTTATACAAATCATGTGTTTGTTACTTTTAATCGAAAAAATGAATGATTTCGTCAAATAAAAGCGTAAAAATCTATTGAAATACGAATGTTATTTTGTTAAAATCTATATATCGTTCAATAAAAGGGGTTCTATTTTAGAAATGGAAAAGTTATTTAAGTTAAAAGAACATGGAACGGACATTCGCACAGAAGTAGTTGCCGGATTGACGACTTTCTTCGCCATGAGCTATATCTTATTTGTTAATCCAGCCATGTTAAGTCAGACGGGGATGCCAGCACAAGGTGTTTTCCTAGCGACCATCATCGGAGCAGTGGCAGGGACCCTGATGATGGCCTTTTATGCTAATCTACCTTACGCTCAAGCACCTGGTATGGGCTTGAATGCCTTCTTTACCTATACGGTAGTCTTTGGTCTAGGCTTTACTTGGCAAGAAGCATTGGCTATGGTCTTTCTTTGTGGTGTGATTTCAGCAGTGATTACATTGACAAAGGTTCGTAAGATGATTATCGAGTCAATTCCAGCATCGCTAAAGTCTGCTATCTCAGCAGGGATTGGTATTTTCCTAGCGTATGTAGGGATAAAAAATGCTGGATTATTACAATTTACTGTTGATCCTGGTACCTATACTGTTGTTGGGGAAGGGGTTCAAAAAGCTGAAGCGACAATCGTTTCGAATTCTTCTGCAGTTCCAGCTCTAGTTGAATTCACGAGTCCATCGGTTTTAGTTGCTATTATTGGTTTAGTGATCACGACTTTCTTTGTGATTAAAAATATTAAGGGTGGGGTCATTATATCAATTGCCCTAACAACTATTATTGCTATGCTATTTGGGGTTGTTAGTTTAGGAAGTATAGATTTTTCAGCCAATAATATCATCACTGCAGTGAAAGATTTAGGCGATGTTTTCGGAGTAGCTTTAGGGCGCCAGGGCTTGGGTTCTTTATTTAGTGATGTAGCTCGTATTCCTGAAGTATTGATGGCTATCTTAGCTTTCTCTTTGACAGATATTTTTGATACCATTGGAACTCTTATTGGAACTGGTCAGAAGGTAGGCATCGTAGCCAAAACAGGAGAGAATAGCGAATCACAACAGTTAGATAAAGGACTCTTTTCTGATTTAGTCGGAACGACAATTGGTGCTATCGCTGGAACATCGAATGTGACAACCTATGTTGAATCAGCTGCAGGTATTGGAGCTGGAGGCCGTACAGGTTTAACGGCACTTGTTGTTGCAGGGATGTTTGCCATTTCAAGTTTCTTTAGCCCGCTTTTAGTTATCGTGCCAAACGCTGCTACTGCACCGGTGCTTATCATTGTCGGGATTATGATGTTAAGTAGCCTTAAAAACATCAAGTGGGATGATTTAAGTGAGGCTGTGCCAGCTTTCTTTACCTCTATTTTTATGGGATTCGCCTATAGTATTACCCACGGTATTGCTGTTGGTTTTATTTTCTATACTATTTCAAAAGTGATTAAAGGTCAGATTAAAGAGATTCATCCCCTCGTTTGGATTTTGGATGTGCTATTTATTTTAAATTTTATTAGTCTAGCTATTTTGTAACGCCTATACTAGTTGTTAATCTCAAGTCATCGTTTTTGATGTAACAGCGTGTCTGTAAGGCGTTCTATAGAGTGAGATTTGACCTTTTATCCTTCTTGGTTAGAAATGGCAGGATAAGTCGTTTACTTGCCTTTTTGATAATTTGAAAAAAGTTGGAAAGGTTAGATAAGCTTTATTACTGAGTTTAACTAGCATATCGTCAGACTAAGGATGCCTGTTGTGATAAAGACATAAAAACGAATGAGAGCAAGATAAGATGTTAACATTACCGTGCTTTGTTCGTTTTTTGGGCTCTTCGTCAACTGTAGTGGGTGACTTATCATTAACATCTAGAGAGAATCGTTCCGGTTCTCTCTATTTGTCTCTTTACGGTTTTCGAGAGACAACCTAAAAGGGTCACTCCCCTGACCCTTTTAATATTCAAAGCGATGAGTATTTTGGTTTTAAAGTTTTTGAACTTCCGGAATCCAAAAGCTTGTCGTTTGATATCTTTGATGAGTTTGTTGGTTGCCTCAAGCTTCGCGTTAGAATAGGGAAGTTCCAAGGCGTTGATGATATGGTCTTTGTATTTCAAAAAGGTTTTGAAGACTGTTCTTTATTCACAGTTTCCAGATGCTCCTCGATTAAGTCAAAAAAGTGATTAGCTTGTCTCTCTTGAAAGTGAAAAAGCAATAGTTGATATAGCTCATAGTAATAGCGCAGTTCTTCAGAGAAGGGTAAAATCTTCTGAACAATCTCCCGAGGGGTTAAGGTTTGTCTAAAGGTTCTTGAATAGAATGTCTCCAGAGATAGTTTGCGACTATCTTTTTGTAAGATTCGCCAGTGATTCTTCATCGCACGGTAAGTAAGTGATTGCGTTTCAAAGCTCTTCATGATGGCAATTCTCGTAGCCATCATAGCCCTGCTTAGGTGTTGGATGATGTGGAAGCGATCAAGGACAATACGAGCGTTTGGGAGTGAAATAGTTCAGTGGACTATTTCAGCCTGAGCCTAAAAACAAGATAGCGAAGGTTTTGATGATGGGTATATAACTCTCAGACATGTCAACAGTGACGATTTATCTGGTTTCAAAATCTTGGGCGATAAAGGCTAATTGTCCTTTGTTTCTCGACAATTCATCCCAAGACAAAATGGTAGGTAGCTTATCAAAGGTCTCCATGATTTGGAAGTTTTCGAGTTGTCTTTGGACAGTCGCTACTGAGACATGACATTGCCTAGCGATAGCGGCATTGCTTAAGGTATCTGTTAGAAGCTGAGTGATTTTAGCCCAGACTGGTTGCGAGATTTGGCAGTTTCTTTTCACTAATGAGGTTTGAGAGACGACAACCTTGCGACAGCTTTTGCATTGAAAACGGCGCTTCTTGAGTTTTAAGACGGTTGGCATGCCTTGAACATCCAAAATCGGGATGGTTGATGGTTTTTGGAAGTCGTATTTGATCATCTTCCCTCGACAAAACAGACAATCAGGCGCTTGATAATCAAGTTTAGCTCGTATGTCAATATGAGTTTGATGTTTCAAAACAAAAGAAATAGTGATATTGTTATCTTTCAATCCAATTAAATCTGTGGTATTCTTAAATAGTTCCATATGACACTTTCTAATGATGGTTTAGTCGCTTTTCATTATAAGTCATGTGGGACTTTTTGCATACAGTCAAAAAGCCCTATAACATCCGTAGAGGATTTTACCCACTACAGTCTTATAGAGCCTTTTTTGGTACTCCTAAAGGAGATATTTGCCCTATGATTTTTCTTATTTTGAATGACGATTGCTTCATGACAAAGGTTAAGTGCTGTGATATAATTAATTTTATGTATAAGGTAACTAACGAAGCAGAGCTCATTGCCCTGGGAGAAAAAGTAGGAAGGCTGCTTGAATCGAGTGATATTCTGATTTTGACGGGTGATCTGGGTACTGGGAAAACGACTTTTACCAAAGGACTTGCCAAGGGACTTGATGTTGAACAAATGATCAAAAGTCCTACCTACACTATTGTTCGTGAGTATGAAGGTAGACTTCCTTTATATCATCTAGATGTCTATCGCATTGGTGATGATCCTGATTCTATAGACTTAGATACTTTTTTATTTGGTGATGGTGTTACTGTCATTGAATGGGGAGAAATGGTTGAGAATCACCTTCCAGGCGGTTATCTCAAAGTTGAATTATCTCTTGATGGACAAGGTCGTCAATTGAAGATGACTGGAAATGGTACTGGGTACGAAAAATTATTAAATGAGTTAAAGTAATCATGGCTGAGAAGGAATTAATTATCGAAGAAGCGCAAGTTTCAGATGCTCTAGCTATCAAGGTGTTTTTAGAAGAAGTTAGTCAAGAAACTTCCTTTATCGTCAATGATAGTCTAGATATTACGATAGAGGATTTACAAGAGGCCTTGTATGTCAGCCTGAACAGTTTAAACCGCATCTGTTTGTTGGCTAAGATAGAGGATACTATTATAGGAATGGTTAATGTCACTAGCAGTGATGCAGTCAATGTCAATCATGTTGGTGACCTTTTTATTGCTGTTAAGCAAGCTTATACTGGTCATGGTATTGGGCATTATATGATGGACTTGATTTGTGACTGGGCAGAGCAAAGTCCTATGATTAGACGCTTAGAGTTAATGGTTCAAAGCCGCAATAAAAAAGCTATAAAACTATATCAAGATTTTGGTTTTGTTATTGAAGGCAAAAAGCAACAGGCGTTTAAGCTAAATGAAGGGACGTATTTAGATCTTTTTATGATGAGTAAATTGGTGGGTAAAGGGAATTAATGAAACTAGGCAAAAAAATCTTATTGATGATTTTGTTGATCATCACAACAACTTTTGTAGCTGCTGGAGTTTATCTTGGATCGGCGTATATTTTTTCGACGGATGCTTTATCGAAAACCTTTAAGGGCTTTGAAGGAGAAAAAGTTAGCGAGGCCATTGATAAAACAGAGCCATTTTCAATCCTACTAATGGGAGTTGATACGGGAACAACTGAGCGTTCCTCGACTTGGGAGGGTAATAGTGATTCGATGATACTAGTGACAGTTAATCCCGAAACCCAAAAAACAACGATGACGAGCTTAGAGCGGGATATTTTAGTCAAATTGAAGGGACCATCATCTAATGACCAAAATGGTGAGGAAGCTAAGCTCAATGCTGCTTATGCGGCAGGTGGTGCTAAGATGGCTAAGATGACTGTTGAGGAGATGCTTGATATTGATATTGACTATTACATGCAAATCAATATGCAAGGCTTGATGGATTTGGTTGATGCTGTTAATGGTATTACGGTTACCAATAACTTTGATTTTCCAATCTCCATTTCTCAAACAGAGCCAGACTATAAAGCGACTGTAGCACCTGGTACGCACCGTATAAATGGTGAGCAAGCCTTGGTATACTCACGCATGCGTTACGATGATCCAGAAGGTGACTATGGTCGTCAAAAGCGTCAACGTGAGGTTATTCAAAAAGTGATGCAAAAAGTTTTAAAGCTAGGGAACAGTGTTGCTTCTTATAAGAAAATTTTAAATGCTGTTGCAGGTAACATGCAAACAGATATTAAAATCAATTCCTCAACTATTCCTAGTTTATTCCAGTATGCAGATACGGTGCAGTATATTAAGGAATACCAATTAAAAGGCGAAGATGCAGACATTAATGGCGGATCTTATCAGATTCCTACAGCCACGGCACTCTTAAAGATTCAAAATACAATTAAAAAGCAACTAGGTAAAACAGTTAATAGTTTACAGCAGTTGAAGACGAATGTGATTACCTACGAAGAACTCTATGGGCTTGATGTTCCCTTAGATGACTCTTCTGAAGAGGAGTCTGTTGTCACAGAAGATAGTACTGGATCGGTGAATCATCAATATGGAGATGAGATAATTCAAGGTTTTCAAGAAACATATCCAGTGAACGATGGTACGCAAGTATTTTATAACGATCAAGTACCGGTAGACCAAGGATACTACGGCGAGCCGGGTCAACCAGCTTATTAAGAAGAAAAGTGATAAGCTTATGATTCGCCTAGAAAAGTCATCTTTTGATGGCTTTTTTGTTGGCAAGAATTTTTTAAGGAATTTATTAATATAATGTTAAACATACCTCCCTGAGTCTTATTTTGTGCTATAATTGACCTACTAATATTTGGGGAGGTTGGTTATGCAAGAGCGGTTACGTGGATTGCTTTGGCTTTTTATAATGATGATTTGGTATTGGTTTTATCTACCACCTTTATCTATATTCAGCCAAGCTTTTTGGATATTTTTAGTCTTTGGGTTGTGGCTAGCACTAGCACTGGTCTATTTGCCGAAAGTCGTTAAACTTGACTGGATAAAAGCTTCAGGAGTGGGGCTTAAGAAGTCACGAAATGGATTGCGTTTTGCTGCAACGCCAATGCCTAAATTTCCTAAACTTGTGAAGTGGCTATTAGTGGGAACATTTGGTGTGTTTGCACTGATTTTTCTATTGAATGTCAGCCAGTCGCGCCTTTTTAGAGCGAAAAGTTATGCTAACGTCATCTCTGTTAAAAATGCTTCATTTGATAAAGATTTTCCTGAAACAGATTTATCAACGTTAGCTCTGTTGGATCGCAAGTCTGCTAAGAAAATCGGGGATACCTATTTGGGGACGATTGATAAGGTCTCACAATTTGGCATTTCAGATGCTTACCGTCAGATTACCATTGGCAATCAGCCTTTTCGTGTTTCTCCTTTGGAGTACAAGAGTTTTTGGAAGTGGCTATCCAATCGTAAAGAAGGCATTGACTACTATGTTAAGGTTAATCAGACGACTGGTAAGGCTCAGTTAGTCCGTTTGGATGAAGGGATGCATTACTCAGACTCTGAATTTCTTTTGAGGGATACCAAGCGCCATTTGCGTTTACAGTTTCCAACTAAAATTTTTGGAGACCCATCTTTTGAAGTTGATGATGAAGGACACCCTTATTATGTAGCGACGACTTTTAGACCTCGATTTGGTTTGATGTCCAAGGATCCTAACGGTGCTGTTCTTATGGATGCCGTGACTGGAAAGAGCCGATTTTATGAATTGAAAGATATTCCAAAATGGGTGGACAGGGTTTATTCAGCTGAAAATGTTATGATGCGAGTTGACGACCATTATACTTATCAGGATGGTTTCTTGAATACCTTGTTTAGTCAGACAGGTGTTAAGGAAACGACGGATTTGTACAATTACATTGCTATTGATGGCGATATTTACCTTTATACTGGGATTACCTCTGTGACAGCCGACTCGTCAAACTTAGGCTTTATTTTAGTTAATATGCGCACGCGTCAAGTTACCAATTATAAATTGGCTTCGGCAACGGAGGAAGCTGCTCAAGCCTCAGCCGAAGGTGAAGTACAAGAGAAAAAATATCAGGCAACTGCACCAACCTTGGTTAAACTTGATGGTAAAGCTTACTATTTGGTATCGCTAAAGGATGATGCTGGTTTGGTAAAATCATACGCTCTGGTAGATACTGAAGACTACCAACAAGTCACGGTTAATAATGATATGGTGGCCCTCTTATCTCAATACACGGATGTGGATACCGACCAACTATCGCAATTGGGCAGTAGTAAGAAAGTCACCATTATTTCGGGCCAAGTAGATGCCATAGCTAGCCAGATTATCTCAGGAACAACTGTTTATTATGTGTCCTCAAATGATAACATTTACAAAATAAAAGCATCTAGCAAAACTCTGGACGACTTGCCGTTCTTAGCGGTTGGGGATCATTTTAAAGGTGAACTTGGCAAAGATAATTATCTTAATCGTATTGAAATCAATCCTAGTGAAATAGAAGAGAAGGAGGAATAACTTATCATGCCATATCGTTACTATTTCTTATTGATCAGTAGCTTGATAGTGGTTCCATTTTTGACAGGACATTTTGTCTGGTAGACAATACCTTATATTGCTCTTATTGGCGCATCTTCCAATCTTCTGTATTTGCTAAGACTTAAAAAGAATCTTTCTTTTCATCAGACTTTGTGGAAAGAACGTCAGGTTGGAACTAGGATTTCGTTTAACCCTGAATCTAATTTGGGCTATTATTTACTTTTTATTATTTATATGATTGCCATTGTAATTGCCTTTGGCATTTACTTAATCCTAATTTTTCCTGGTCTAGAAGATTTCTTCCATCGTCTAACAGGCTGGTATTAACGATTAACTCCTATGGATATGTTTTCCGTGGGAGTTTTTCACGCCAATT
>NZ_JBLOJT010000035.1:0-15301 GCF_047785745.1 Streptococcus pluranimalium
CATTGGCCAAGAATCTAGGCTCAAAAACTTCAAATACTCAAAAACCACACAGCGATTCTTTCATCTTGATTGTTTTCGAGACGGAAATCACTGTGTAGTTTTATTTTGAAGCTAGTTTTTGCCCAGCCTCTTTTCTATGTATAGTTAGATGCCCCCTACAAGTAGAAAAAGCATAATAAAGAAAATTTATAAACAAAAATGGCTAGTAGTATCAAGGAATTTATCAATTTTTGTTTTTTAAAATTAATATAGAAAGTATAGCATTCTAGAACAAATTTAGAACAAAACCTAAGTGATATAAAAAAAGAACATACTTACTTTTTAGAGGATTCAATCTATTTGGAATAGCTTATTGTATAAAAGTTATATTGAAAAATTGAATTAGGAGTCAATTTCTATATCTAAATGCCCAATTTTATCTATATTGAAAGATTTATTGTCTTTGTATACTTTAAAAATACTTTCTTTATCTCTATATCCTACATAGAAAAGATCGAGAGAATATTTATCTGAATCATCATTTGTATGAAAAACTAATTTACCACTTTTGTAGCTAGAACCAGAAGAATATAATTGATGTTGTGATATTAAAAATTTTCTAACCTTTAGATCAATTTCTTGAGCTGTAACTGTTGTTTTGTTAGTTGATATTTCGTTGTAAGGAACAGAGATCTGCTTTCCATTAATCCATAAATTAACAGGGATATTTTTAGGTATTGAAGTTTTTTGGTAGGGTGTTATTCCGCCGTACGTATATGCTGTGACTTTTCCTTCTGACAAGTAGTTCCAATCAAATGGGACGGAGAACACAGCTATTTTATCTCCAGCTTTAAAATCATTGGCTGCATATTCGTCTATTTCGGAGTTAATAAAAAAATCTCTAGCATCTCTAACATCAAGTTTCTTAGTCACTAAGTTATGACTGGTTTTAAAATCAATTACTGTATCTGAATATTCATACACAATCGTACTATAGATATGCCTTAGAAGGGAATTATTATCTACTTCTAATCCAAACACAGGACGAGAAATTATTGCAATGAATATTGAAGTAAAAGAAAAAATAAGTTTTGTTTTTTTCATAAATAGCCTCTTTTCAGGAGTTATTATTTTATTATGTTTTAATATAACACTTTCAAAAGAAATAATCATTAACAATTTTGTAGATATACTTGCTGACTATCAAATGAAAATTGAGACATGATACTAAAAGTGGATTGACGCTTTTAATTAAGCCGATTAGTTATGAAACAAGCAAAAAAGCCTTTAAACAAAGTTTTTTTCATGTATAGTTTATACCCCCTACATGTAGCCAGCTTATTATGCAGGAGCATAAATAGTTGATTTAATAGGGTTTTATAATTCTAAATTTTATTAAATAAGCTAGATTTTTTATGTTTCGCAACAAATTCGCAACAATTTTGTGGAATTATGTTATTAAAATTTTCTCTTAAAACGAGGCTAATCATGAGTGTTAGAAGTATTGTTTTTTAATTTTTAGTTTTTATGTAACAATATTTAAGCATTAACCATGAAATTAAAAATATAAAAAATAAAACACCAAATTTCCCAGTGGAAATCCTAATGGATTCTAGATTAAAGCTAGAAAAAATTTTTATTGGGATGTAAGACATTAGGAATGCTATTATCCAAGTTTTCCAAGAATGTTTTTTAGTACTTAGGAAAATAAGTGATAGAGTTAAACCAATAATGAAAGTATGAATTACAAAAGCTTTTAAGTTGAGTAAGGAACCAATAATCCAATATGAGAGAGACAGGCTACCAAAGATTTCAAAACTACGTTTCAATATCAACATTTTAGTATGTCCTATGTTGGTTTCCTGAGAAGACTTTAGGTGAAGAATAAACTTTCCTGTAGTGTAAACCAATCCATCCGTTTTTATTTGTATCCAAGAAGTCTGCAAGAGCTGATCCACTGATTCCATAAGCTCCCATGTAGCTAAGCATCCAACTAACATTATTAGGGGTTATACCAAAAATTGATGCAACATAAGTAATTAATGCTGAAGTTGGTAATCCTACTGTTGCAGCAAATACGTTCTTTCCAACTGCAATTCCTGTATATTGCCATGGACCATACATCCATGATGGAACTGCAGCTCTAAAAGTCGATGATTCATTAGGTAATTTTTCAGAAACACTCACTAAATCAAAAGTTTCTCGAGAGATTGTTGTTTCTCCATTTAAGAGAGTTCCTTTTTCAATAATTGCTTGTCCTTGGGAAGATGTAGAGGTTATATAGTCCCCAGTTGCTAAGTTTTCTATTTTGGCAACAATGATATTACCATTATTATCCGTAATTTGGATTGTTTTATATCCTGAATCAGTAAAGGTAGTTTTATTTCCTTCTGGATTAGCCTGTTCAACCTGTTCGAAAAGCGGAGCTTGTTCATTTGAAGATAGGGAGTCTGCTTTTATAGAATTAGTAATAAAAAGTCCCAAAAACATAGATATAGATAGTAAAAAATAAACTGTTTTTTTCATAATAATCCACCTTCTCTAATGAAAATAGAAATCTTGAATGATCTATAGTTAAAAACTTTTTTATATTACCACCTCCTAAATAAAGCATTTTTCACATGATTAAACCTCACTCATAGTATATCATTACTCAGTTATAAATAGCAAGCGATTACATGGTTGTGCTACATTGATTTTATGAAGAAGAAGTAGGTAAATACTTAAAGCTACATACTTTTTCTAATATTCTATACTTCATAATAAGTATTTACTGGTGCCTCCATTAATTCATATCATAGTTTCATTGTAAAAAATAACGTTTTTCAAGTACTTGGTAAACTACTAGAAAAATAATTATGAATTTGTTCAATTAGATATAGATTTGTAAAGCAAGTTTAATTAGTATTACGAATAATAACTACGTTTTTTGTATGCTAATCATATTCGAAAATAAAGAATTACTATCATTGGTTAAAAGGTTGATTATTGAGTAAATCTTGTGTTCTTTCAATATATTGCATCTTTTGGTAAAGGTCAGTGATTTGTTCACTTAAACTAATGAGATATTCAATCTGACTTGGTTGAAATGCCAGCTGATAGTCGAACTCACTTCCTACTTTATCTTCTGCTCTAACAATTTTTCCAGTTGGAATATGTTTGTAAAGTTGGTTGTTTGTTGTGGGGTCCAAGATGGGCTCTTTTTTTAATAGGCTACTCAAATTATTGACAATAGAGTAAGTATAGGAGTCAGGATTGTTATAATCCTGTAAGTCTTTAGAAAATGTACGAAAGGTTCTTACGGAATTAAGAATATCATTCGCTTTTTCAACATATTCATCTGTTTCGTAGATGCTTTTCTCTACTTCAATGTCTCGACTTGAACCAAGCAATTCATTTGGGGTTGCGTTAAAAAATATAGCGATTTTTTCAAAATTAGCAAATGTAGGATAGGCTGTTTGATTTTCAATATTAGAAATGGTTTGAGCAGAAATTCCAAGTTCTTGAGCTAATTCTTTTTGAGATAGCTTTTTTTCTTTTCTTAATCTTATCAAATTAGGTGCAAAGTTTTCAATCATAGTATCAACCTCTTTGTAAATTTTTATTTATATTATAACATTTTTATTTATTTAAATATATAAAAATGTTTGACAAGCACAATTGAATAAGTTATAATTTAAATAAATAAAAAAAAATAAATAATAATAAATAAAAATGGAGTAAAATAATGAGATGGTCGGATTATCAAGAAGTTGTTGAAAAGATTGATGGGCTTAATTCTATCTCAACTTTAAAGAAATGGCGATTAAAGATTGAACGACTAACAGATTATCAGTTCAAAGAGGCACGAGTTAGAACTGGCAGAAAGTCATATAGTAAGGTATTTCTCTTTGATGATGGTGACCTCTATAAGCTTCAGATGATTGCGAATTTAAAAAATGAGCTGGGATTAGATAAGGCAATCTTAAAAGCTTATGCCCCGAGTAGAGCTTCTCCGAAACCATTAGCTGTCCAGTTAAAAGAGGCATCGTCTCAAATAGAGTATTTATCTGATAAACTTAATCAGTTTATCAGTGAAAATAAACAATTAGCCCTTAAACTAGAGAGCATGGAGAGACGACTACAGAACTTGGAAATCCCAAAGAAGCGAACACTATTTGGAAAGTAAGGACGGAGCGCACCAGCGACTATGGGCGAGTGGGTAACACGGTAGCCCATGAAGTCGCTAAGGTGCACTACGGTTGAAACTTTCTTAGTAATATTGTTACCCCAATACTAATAGGGGGTACGAACGTACATGAAATGTGTCTTAATCCCTTGATACGTCTGGGGGTATGGTAAATTAGTTCAACTAAACGCTGTAATCCCTTGGGAGATTAAGGTTGATAGGAAAAATTGTGTACGTTTAGAAAAGATACCCCGCTTATCTACAAGAAGGAGATAAATAGATGACTTACAATTTAACAGATAGCAGCGTCAAACTTGGTGAATTGAACCTTGATAAAAGTCAATTTGCCCTACCTAAAAAAGCAAGTATTCTTTCTGCCAGAGTGAATTATGTGCATGAGACTATTAACGGAGAATCTGTCTCCACTGACCAAATTGCCAAAGTTACTTGCCAAATCCAAGACGCAGACAAGGTAAAAGCCCTAAAAGAAATGGGGATTAGTGTTGAAGATTTAAAAGCAATCACTCTTGAAATCCATGATAACCTTGATAAAGTCGTGAAATTAGCTAAAAATGATGGGCTTATTGATAAGACTGTGGAACCCGTTAATCCCCAAGTACGCTTGATGTGGCATATATCTCGTCGAGGTTGGGCTGGTGTGAAGCTAGTTGCTACTGATATTAAAGTCCTAGGAGATTGGCCATGACCAACAGCGTGAGAATTGACTACTTAGCTGTCACGGTTAAACAGGTCTCCCCAAAAGAAGTTATTGAGAATATTTTAGCAATACCTCTTGATAACTTCTCTCTAAATGATTGGGGAATCAATAAGTATCAGAGACATTATGCTTGTTCTGATATCAAGGTTTACTTTAATAAGAATTGGCAAAGCAATATGGGAATTTATATCGAACTAAAAGGGCATGGATGCCGTCAGTATGAAGAATTTCTATGTGGAAATGAAAATAACTGGGTAAGCCTTATTCAGCGCTTATACACATATTCTGTCAATTTTACGCGGATTGATATTGCTAATGATATTTATGACCGCTCTATATCTGTTCCAGTAATCTATGCTTATTGTAAACGTGGCTTATGTATCTCTAGAGCACAATACTTTGATTACCATGAAAAAGGTGTCTTAGAAACAGGAGAAAGAGTTGGTGAAACAGTTGCCATTGGTTCACGAGGAAACCAACAGTGGTGCATTTACAATAAGCTTATGGAACAAGAGGGAAAAGGAAAACCAGTCCTAGAGAAACAGTATTGGGTGAGAGCAGAATTGAGGTGCTGGCAAGAGAAAGCTAACATCATTTCTTATCAGATATCCTTACAACGTCCTTTAGTTGCTATCTACTTTGAAGCTATCAATGGACATTATCGCTTTGTTACTCCAAATGGGACAGATAGTAATAAACGGCGCCGTCAATCTGTCAAATGGTGGCTAGATTATATCGGCACGGCAGGAAAAACGATATTGAGCGTCAAAAGAACTAAGCCAACCTTGAAGCAATCAGAAGCATGGACAGAGAAACAAGTTGCTAAGACCTTGGCAAAACTTTATATTGCTAAATATGAGGCTTATGATGGTAAACAAGCAGATAAATACTTACAACACCTGATTCAAAAAGGCTTGTCAAAGTTGACAGATAATGATGAGAAGGATATTACACAATATATCCGAGAACAGCAAAGTGCTTACCATTGGGGCATTGAAAAAGACGACTCACCGCCATAGTAAGTCGTCATTCATAAATTAACTACGATTATTATACCATAGAAAGAGAGAAAATTGTGATGGAAATTCAAAGTACGATTTCAAATAAAGAATTAGTTCAACTTGGTTATCGCAAGGCTACTGCAGACGCTATTATTCATGAAGCTAGAGAATTACTAGTTTCTCGTGGATATACCTTTTATGAACGTAAACGATTGATGGTTGTTCCAAAAAGTGTTGTCTCTGAGGTTTTAGGAATGGAGCTATAAGATGGCTTATATCGCATACAATCAACGTGGGAAAAACGTTTATGGTCATATACCATTCGTGAAGGAAATAAGAGTCTTGATTATAAGAGTGGATTTAAAACCAAGAAAGAAGCCAAATTAGTTGCGGAGAGGATATTACATAAGATTAATACTGGAAGTGTTCTGCGACCTGACATGACTCTACCTGAATTATATCAAGAGTGGTTAGATTTGAAAATTTTACCGAGCGATAAAAGTCAGCAAACCAAAGATAAATATCTAATGCGTAAGAAAACTGTTATTCGATTGTTTGGTAGTAAGCCTGTTTCAAAGATTAGAGCCAGCGAATACCAAAGAATTATGAATGCTTATGGTCAAACCGTTTCTAGAAACCATTTAGGGCGCTTGAATAGTAATATCAGAGCTTGTATTAAAATGGCAATTGCAGACAAGGTATTTATAGAGGATTTTACAGCTTCTGTAGAATTATTTTCATCAAAACAAGGACAAGATAGTTCGGATAAATATTTACATACAGAGCTAGATTATTTAACGGTTCTAAGGTATTTGAAAGAAAAATGGGATTATCATAAGTCAATTGTTCCTTATGTCATTTATTTTCTCTTTAAAACAGGTATGAGGTATTCAGAATTGATAGCTTTAACATGGCAAGATATTGATTATAAAAGGGAAATGATTAGTACCTATAGACGATACAATACCTTGATTCATAAGTTTACGCCACCTAAGAATAAATCATCAATCCGAAAAGTTCCGATTACAAGGGAACTGGTGGATATTTTAAAAAGTTTAAAAAAATATCAAACTAGAACCAACAAAGAGTTAGGTATAACAAATCCAGATAATATGGTCTTCCAACATTTTGGTTATGAAAAGGGTGTACCAGATATTGCAACTGTTAATAAAGCTATGAAAATAATGCTTACTGAACTTGATATTTACCCCATTATCACAACAAAAGGTGCACGCCATACTTATGGTAGCTATCTTTGGCATAATGGGATTGACCTTGGTGTTATTGCAAAAATATTAGGACATAAAGATATTTCTATGCTAGTTGAAGTTTACGGACATACCTTACAAGAAAAAATTGATGAGGAATTTCTAGCTGTTAAACATTTATTATAAAATCGCAACAAATTTCGCAACAAATTGATTTTAGAACAAGCAAAAAGCCTTTAAACAAAGGCTTTTTGCTGTTGAGTTAGATGCCCCCTACAGGGCTCGAACCTGTGACCCATGGATTAAGAGTCCACTGCTCTACCAACTGAGCTAAGGAGGCATAAAAGAAAAAGCTGTATTGGTACCGGTGATCCACGGCTTGTATTGAACCCGCACAATCAAGCAGGTGGGTGACTCGTTCTTGACTTTAGCTGCTTCCGCGTGTAAACGGCCTGCATGCTGTCAAGAATCTTTCGTCTCCCGAAAATACAAAGAATTAGTCGGTCAATACTTAGATGTGAATTCGTATACCACAGCAATGTCTTTCTATACTCTTATGATACCACTTTATTTTTAAATTTCAAGGGAAAATCATCATTTTTTTGAAATCGTTTTCTATTGTTACTTAGATAACTTGTCGATACGATTTTTGTTAGCTCCTAGGGCACGTTCGTATTTTCCAGTTTCGTTGGCGTCAAAATAATTGGCATTTTTGAGCTTGTCTGGTAGGTATTGTTGCTTAACCCATTTCTCTGGGTAGGCATGAGGATACTTATAATCTTGGGCATTTCCCAGTTCTTTACTACCAGCGTAGTGGCCGTCTCGGAGGTGTCTCGGGATAGGTAAATTCCCAGATGTACGAAGGTCAGCTAGGGCAGCATCCATAGCCACATAAGCCGAATTAGACTTGGGTGAAAGAGCTAAGTCAATAACGACGTTAGCAATCAAGATTCTCGCTTCGGGGAACCCAATCCGCTGTGCAGCTTCCAAGGCTGTCACGGTGTGGATTTGAGCTTCAGGATTGGCCAAACCAATATCCTCGTAAGCAATCACCGTCAAACGGCGCGCCAAACTCGGCAAATCCTCAGCTTCAACCAGACGAGCCGCATAATGGAGACTGGCGTTGACATCAGAGCCACGGATAGACTTTTGCAGGGCAGACAGCACGTCATAGTGGCCGTCCCCGTCCTTATCCATGGTAATATAGCTGCGCTGCAAACTATTTTCGACCGTGTCTAGGGTGATATGACGACTCCCGTCAGCTTCTTCCTGTGTCGACATGACAGCCAGGTCTAAGGAATTGTAGGCAGAGCGTAGATCTCCGTTAGTAGCTGTAGCGATAAAGTCCAAGGCTGCGCTATCCAAATGTACGTTGAACGCGAAGCCTCGCTCCTTGTCAGAGATAGCTGTTTGGATGGCTGACTTGATGTCATCATTGTCCAAGGGTTCCAGCTCAAAAATCTGAACACGGGAGCGAATAGCGGGTGTGACTGAAAAGAAAGGGTTCTCCGTTGTGGCACCAATCATGATGATGTTGCCATTTTCCAAAAGGGGCAGGAGGAAATCTTGCTTGGTTTTATCAAGGCGATGAATCTCGTCGAGAAGAAGGACGAGACCACCAGAAAACTTGGCTTCCTCGGCGATTTCTTGCAGGCGTTTTTTAGTATCGACCGTGGCATTAAAAGTCCGAAAAGCATACTGAGTTGTTCCAGCAATAGCACTCGCAATAGAGGTTTTTCCGATTCCGGGAGGTCCATAGAGAATCATGGAAGACAGCATGTTAGCCTCCACCATACGACGGATGATTTTTCCCTCGCCAACCAGATGCTCTTGTCCAATCACTTCTGAAATATTGCGCGGTCGCATGCGTAGGGCTAAATTATCAGGCATTAAACTCCTCCAAGTCGTAAGAAAACATCAAGTCATCCACATAGTCCCCGTTGATGAGAAAGGTTTCTTTGAGGCGGGCTTCTTGGGTAAATCCTAGTTCCTCATAGAATGTCACGGCTTGATGATTGGTGCTGAGGACATGGATGATGACCTTGCGATAGTTATCGGCTAGCGCTTCTTTGAAAAAATAGTCAATCAAGGCCTGTCCAACGCCTTCACTACGTTTATCAGGGTCAACAGCGATGCCAAAGGTGACGATGTGTTTTCCCGATTCAAAAGGATAGAAAGTGTGAAAGTCCAAAACACCTTTCACAAGACCATCCTCGTCTTCGGCGATTAAGTATTTGGTATTTTGCTCATACTTTTCGATGACTTTATTAGCATCTGAAATCGGTAGAGGAGCAGGTGTTGATTCAGCAGTCCAGACTTTATTTTCAATAGACACGATATCCTCAACATCATCCAGTGTCATGTAGCGAATCTTCATTTTTTGTGCTTTCCTTCGGTTAAATTATGTTAGAATTATTATACTATAAATAATGAGACGAGAAGTGATTTTAACATCCTTCTTGAGTGAGGAAAGACATGGCTAAGTTCGGATTTTTATCGGTTTTAGAGGAAGAGTTGGAAAAGCATTTGGATGTGGATTTTGCCATTGACTGGGACAAGAAAAATCACGCTGTTGAGGTGGTGGTGGTTTTAGAAGCGCAAAACCAATCAGAGGTTGAAGTCATTGATGATGCGGCAGAAGTATCTAAAGAAGACATCGTCTTTGAAGACTTTGTCCTTTTTTACAATCCAGTCAAAAGCAAGTTTGATCCAGAAGACTATCTGGTAGCCATTCCTTATGAGCCTAAAAAAGGTCTGTCACGTGAATTTCTAGCCTATTTTGCTAAAACCTTGAATGAAGTAACAACAGAAGGCCTCAGCGACCTCATGGACTTCCTCCAAGACGATACCATCCCGGAATTCGCTCTAAAATGGGATCAAGAAGCCTTTGAAAAAGGCAGAGCAGACTTGGAAGAAAAAGAATGGCACGGGTATCCGAGGTATTAGGGTGAGTAATACGTGAAATATAATCAATCTATACTGGAGATGACTGCTTCAGAGGCTAGAGAATTTTTTTTAAAACCACAATCATATTTTTCAGGTAATTTACCAAGTTATTTTGATTTTGAATCTGTGCTATTGGAAGCGAAGAGACTTTTGGAGAGTGCCACTTTATCAGAATTGACAGGAGAGGGAAAGTCTTTAGAGTTTGAGAGAAATTTAAACTATAAATTGATGGTTAATAAAGATGGGAAGTATGCTTGGAGACAACTTCAAATTATCCATCCGGTTTTGTATGTTGATTTAGTTAATCTTGTTACGGATGAAGGTAATTGGAACCATATTATTAATAAATTTAAGACTAACCATAGCAATCATGGTCATATAATTAAATGTATTTCCATGCCTAGAACTCCTAGACAAGAAGGCAAAGAATTACGAGACACAGTTCTAAATTGGTGGGTAAATTCAGAGCAATCGTTAATAAAAAATGCATTGGAGTATGATTATTGTATTCAAACGGATGTGACAGACTGTTATCCTTCATTTTATACTCCCACCATTGCTTGGGCGCTTCACGGAAAAGAAGAAGCGCTTTTGAATAAGGATTTATTTGGTTATAAAATAAATTCAAAAATTCAAACTATGCAAGGAAATAATGTTTGCGGTATACCACAGGGGAGTGTACTGATGGATTTTATTGCAGAAATTATTCTAGGTTATGCAGACAGCTGTTTATATGAGCAATTAAAAAAAGCAAATTTATTGTCAGATAATCTTATTTTTAGGTATAGGGATGACTACAAAATCATGTCGAATAGCTCAGAAAAAGCAAATAAGATTATGCGTATTGTTTCGGAAGTCTTATATGAAATCAATCTGAAAATAAATTCTGCGAAATCCTATATGTATGACGATATTATTTTAGATGGTATTAAGCCAGATAAATTATATTGGACTACACAGTATGAAACATTTGTAGGATACTTTCCTAAATTAGAGGAATATAAACAATTGATAAAAGAAATTCAAGATGATGAAGATGATCAAATTGATGATTTTTATGATCAGAAATTCGCTAAAAGGCCATATTATAAAATATCTATTCAAAAGCATTTACTACAAATAAAAATTTTAGGGAAAAAGTTTCCAAATTGTGGGCAATTAAAGAAAGCTTTGGCAGATTTATATAAATATCGAATTTATAACATGTCAAAAAAATCGACCGATTTAGAACAGTTAATCAGTATTACTACTCAAATAATGCGAGAAAATCCAACGTCAATTCAGCATTGTATTGTAATTATAAGTAAGTTACTAAGTTTCATAAGAGATGATAGTGAGAGAGTATTCGAGATACTCGAAAAAATATTGGCAAAGTTTTCAGGAAAATCGAATACTGATATTGTTGAGATTTGGCTTCAGAGAATAGCAATTGTGGCAGGAAGTGAAATTTTATTTAAACCAAGAATTTGTCAATTTAAAGACAGCAATAATTTTCAACTATGGAATTCTTCATGGATGAAGAAGAAATATCAAATATCAGATGGTGCGATTATAAATAATCTCGAGTTGGATCAACTATCATATACCGTACCAATTAGTGAAGTTGATAATTTCTCGAATGATTATCCTGATAGAGAGGATTTAGATGATGATTAAGACGAACAACACCGACTTATATTTAAGAGTAAAAAAACTCGATAAAATATTAAAAGTCACTTTTTATATTAACTTTTTAATAACATTTTTGCTTATTGATTTTCAAAATTCAATAATGATTATTATACAAATTATTGTGACTTTGGGAACTATAGCTACAAGCTTTATCAGAGATTATTTTATTTTTCCAAGTGCTGAAAAAGGTAATTTAGAGAGAAATATGGGTCAAGCATTTGGTGTTGCTTTGCGAAGCGAAGAAATAGTAGGTTATTATGATAATGATATTTCCCCTTCCTTAAACAAATTTGTTTTCAACAGTTTTGAGAATATGCTATATACAAAAATTATATTAGAGAGGATGCTCTTTAAAGAAATTATAAAACTCATAATATATATTATATTTTTTATCATATCGATTGTTATATTATTCGATATTAAAACTGATGAAAAGTTGAATGTATTTCTATTTGTTATTCAAACAATTTTTTCAACTCAATATATACTAGGAACAATAACAAATATAGTATATAAAAATCGAGTATCAGATTTATACGAAAAATTTTATTTAGAATTTAAAAGTGAAGATACTAACATTCACACACTATTGGCTTGTGTTATTGAGTATGAGGTACTTAAATCTTCACAGAAAACAATGCTTGATAGTAAAATATATGAAAAACAAAAAGGTGAAATTGCGGAGAGGTGGACTGAAATAAAAAATGAATTTGGCTACAACCTTTTAAAATAAAGCCATGAGGAATGAAAGGAATAATATGAACACTTGGAATGAATTAACGATTACTATTCACCGTGAGGCTGAGGAGGCGGTGTCTAACCTCCTGATTGAAACGGGTAGTCAGGGGGTTGCGATTAGCGATTCGGCTGATTATATTGGTCAGGAGGACCGCTTCGGCGAGCTTTATCCTGAGGTGGAGCAGTCGGATATGATTGCGATTACGGCTTATTATCCTGACACCATGGATATGGCTGCGGTAACCCAAGACCTTCAAGCAGCTCTTGATAGACTAGCTGAATCTGGGGTGACACTTGGGGATTACTCGCTGGATTCAAAAGAATTAGCCGAAGAAAACTGGGCTGACAACTGGAAAAAATACTACGAGCCTGCTCGTATCACCCATGATTTGACCATTGTGCCATCTTGGACGGACTATGAGGCTAGCTCTGGTGAGAAGGTCATTAAGCTGGATCCGGGTATGGCTTTTGGGACGGGAACTCACCCAACGACTAAGCTGAGTCTCTTTGCCTTGGAACAGGTGCTGCGTGGTGGTGAGACGGTGCTTGATGTGGGGACAGGTTCTGGCGTTTTGTCTATCGCGAGCTCCCTTCTTGGTGCCAAGGAGATTTTCGCCTACGATTTGGATGATGTGGCGGTACGCGTGGCGCAGGAAAATATCGACATGAACCCTAACATGGAGAATATTCATGTAGCAGCGGGTGACCTCTTGAAGGGTGTCGACATCGAGGCAGACGTCATTGTTGCCAACATTTTGGCGGATATCCTCATTCACTTGACGGACGATGCCTATCGCTTGGTTAAGGATGAGGGCTATCTCATCATGTCTGGTATTATCGCTGAAAAGTGGGATATGGTTCGCGAAAGTGCTGAGAAAGCTGGCTTCTTCCTTGAAATCCACATGATTCAAGGTGAGTGGAATGCTTGTATTTTCAAGAAAACCGATGATATTTCCGGTGTGATTGGGGGCTAAATGCAGCAGTATTTTATAAAAGGAGCGCCTGAAAACCCTGTTACCATCACCGACAAAGATACTATCAAGCACATGTTTAACGTCATGCGCTTGACAGAGGATGACGAGGTTGTTTTGGTCTTTGATGACGGTATCAAGCGTTTGGCCAAGGTTTTGGATGCTTCGGAACATTCGTTTGAGCTGGTCGAGAAATGGCTTGATGATGTGGAATTACCAGTTCAGGTCACTATAGCATCAGGTTTCCCAAAGGGGGATAAGCTTGATTTGGTCACGCAAAAAGCGACAGAGTTGGGAGCAAGTGCTATCTGGGCCTTTCCAGCTGACTGGTCCGTGGTCAAATGGGACGGCAAAAAATTAGCTAAAAAGGAAGAGAAATTAGCTAAAATCGCTCTAGGTGCCGCAGAACAATCCAAACGCAATCGTGTGCCAGAGGTCAAACTCTTTGAGAAAAAAGCTGATTTTCTACGTTGTTTGGGTGACTTTGATACGATTTTCATCGCCTATGAAGAGTCTGCTAAAGAGGGTGAAATGGCTGTCTTGGTGCGTGAATTAAAAGACAGCCAAAAGGGAGCTAAGATTCTCTTTGTCTTTGGACCTGAAGGTGGTATCTCACCCAAAGAAGTTGAGGCTTTGGAGGCTGCAGGAGCTCTTAAATGTGGCCTTGGTCCTCGGATTATGCGAACCGAGACGGCCCCCCTTTATGCCCTATCAGCGGTCAGTTTTGCGACAGAGTTGTGGCAATCATAGGATAGGAGAGGGAGAACAGAAGTTCCCTCTCTTTTATTATGTCTTATGACAGAATAACTTGATCTGATGACGTTAGGTACTAAAATATTTTTGTCTCAGCTGACTGATAGGTTAGTAGTTGTTAAATCTGGTTTTAGACGGCGTTTCAAGTCTAACTTTTATGACTACTTAGATTTTATCAGAGTATTCTGCAAATTTTAAAATATCTGTGATTTCTATTTTCAAAAGTTGACAAGCACCTTTGAAAACGCTATCCTAAAAACGATACATTTTCAGAAAATAGAGAGTTTCAAAAGAAAGAGGTTTTGATGGTTACCATAAAAGATGTTGCCAAACTTGCAGGTGTTTCGCCTTCTACAGCCTCAAGAGCGCTTCATGATAATCCTATGATTAGCCCAGCCACTAGAGAACGTGTTCGTCAGGCGATGATTGCGTTAAACTATTCCCCCAATTTCTCAGCGCAAAATCTAGTCAAACAGCGCTCGAACACTGTTGCCATTGTTTTGCCAGTCAGAGAAAGTCCTCAGATACTTGGAAACAATCCCTTCTTTATGCAGATTATTCAAGGGATTACAGGTGTTTGTAGCCAACAAGGATTTATGGTGAGTTTGGCGACTGGGAAAACGGAAGCTGACTTGCTGGCTAGTGTACAGGTTTTGATGCAGAGTGGTCGAGTGGATAAGTTTATTTTTCTTTATGCTAAAAAGGATGATCCTGTCTATCAAGCGGTTAGGGGAAATGATGATACATCTTGCATTATCGTTGGGCATGATGAAGCGAAGTCTCACGATAAGACTTACTTCGTTGATACAGATAATGTTAAGGCTGGCTATGATGCGACGGATTTCCTTTTCCAAAAGGGCTATCAAAAACCAGTTTTTATCTCTACCGATTTGAGTGAGACAGTTCAAGAGTCCCGTTTTGAAGGTTATCAAAGGGTGATGGCGGAGAAGGAGTTGTCAGGATTAGCTGTTAACTTAAGAGGGGATGAAAGTGATGGTAGGCGACTTGATGGCTTTTTAGAAGATTTGGCTGAGGCAGATGCTTTTGTTTGTTGTGATGATATGACAGCTATCTATCTCATTCGCCTTTTGAAGGAGCTGGAACGATCGTCGTCCTTTGGTTTTATTAGCTTTAATAATTCTCTTCTA
>NZ_JBLOJT010000036.1:0-15295 GCF_047785745.1 Streptococcus pluranimalium
TTTTTATGTTAGTTGAAAACGATAGAACGTCACTCATTTTTGTGTTTTAGTAAAAAGCGTAAAGGTTTCAGTTTAAAATAACGCTAAATTTTGCTATAATGATAGTCAGTTATAGTCAAAGTGAGAAAGGGAGTCTTTAATGCCATTAAAAAATACTTCGGACCAGATTGAAGAGTATATCAAACAGTTATTGGGACAGTCAGGTATGACAGAAATCAAGCGATCCCATCTTGCTGAATCTTTTCAAGTTGTGCCTAGTCAGATTAATTATGTCATAAAGACACGTTTCACTGAGAGTAGAGGTTACTTGGTTGAGAGCAAACGTGGCGGGGGTGGTTATATCCGAATTGCAAAGGTTAAGTTCTCGGATAATCATCAGCTACTTGGCTCCCTAATGGCAACGATTGGTGAGCGGGTGAGTCAGCAGGTGTTTGATGACCTGATTCAGCTTTTATTTGAAGAGCAAGTTATTACAGAACGAGAAGGCAATATGCTTTTATCAATGACGTCTGATGCTGTATTAGGACAAGAAGCTCCTTTTATCAGAACTCGAATGTTAAAAAAACTCCTCCATCGTTTAGATAGGAAAAAGGAATCATAATGGTTAAGTATTCACAAAAAATGCAGGATGTTTTTGGCCTGTCTCAAATTATTGCTACACGATTCTCTTGTCAACTCTTAGAAAGTTGGCATCTTTTACTTGGATTGATTTCTAGTGATGAAACAATTGCAGGGCTTACTTTCCGAGAATTTGATAGCGAAACTGGTGAGAATGATTATTTTGCAGCAGCTCTTTTAGCATCAGAAAAGACTTTTGACGATAGTATCAATCACTTTGATTTTTATGAACAATCAGTTGCAACGGCTGATATGTTGGCTTTTGCGGAGCAAATTAGCCTTATCACTGGAGATGATGAAGTCGGTACAGAGCATGTTCTCATGGCGATGCTTTTGAGCCCTGATAGGATGCCTATTCGTGTCCTTGAATTAGCTGGTTTCAAACTAAAAAATGATGGCGAAGGTGCTTCGATTTTTAGTATTCGTCAAGTTTTAGAGAAGCATGCTGGTTTTACGAAAGATCAAGTCAAGGCCATCCATGAATTGAAAAAACCAAAACGTCCTAAAGCTAATCATTTTACAGATATGATGAAACCACCTTCAACAGCTGGTGAATTATCAGATTTCACACGTGATTTGACAGCTATGGCTGAAGTGGGTGCCCTTGAGGCAGTAGTTGGTCGTGATAAAGAAGTCTCTCGCATGGTCCAGGTGCTTAGTCGTAAAACTAAGAATAATCCTGTCTTGGTTGGTGATGCAGGGGTCGGTAAAACAGCCTTGGCTTATGGTTTAGCTCAGCGTATTGCAAGTGGTGAGATTCCTTATGAGTTGCGCGATATGCGTGTTCTTGAACTAGACATGATGAGTGTGGTAGCAGGAACGCGCTTCCGTGGTGACTTTGAAGAGCGGATGAACCAAATTATCGATGATATTGAAGCAGATGGTCATATCATTCTCTTTGTGGACGAGATGCATACCATCATGGGTTCTGGTAGTGGTATTGATAGCACACTTGATGCGGCTAATATCCTAAAGCCTGCTCTTTCTCGTGGAACACTCCATATGGTTGGGGCTACAACACAGGAAGAGTATCAAAAACATATCGAAAAAGATGCTGCTCTATCGCGTCGTTTTGCCAAAATTGTTATTGAAGAGCCATCTGTGTCAGACGCTTTTGATATTTTAAAAGGCTTACGTCCAAGTTATGAGGCCTACCATAACGTTTCTTTATCTGATGAGGCTTTGATGACGGCTGTTAAATCTGCTCACCGTTATATGACTAGTAAAAACTTGCCTGATTCGGCCATTGATTTGATGGATGAAGCCAGTGCGACGGTTCAGACGATGGTTAAGAAAGAAGCGCAAGAAGAGCTATCTCCTATTGATGAAGCACTTTTAGATGGTGATTTTAAAGCTGTCTCGCGTTTGCTTAAGAAGGAAGAGAAGGTCGCTCTTCCAAAAGTTATCAAGGTAACCGAGAATCACATCATGTCTACCCTTAGTCGTTTGACAGGGATTCCTGTGGAAAAAATGACACAGGCAGACAATCAGAAGTATCTCAATTTGGAAAAAGAGTTGCATAAGCGTGTGATTGGGCAAGATACAGCGGTTTCGGCGATTAGTCGGGCCATTCGTCGTAACCAGTCGGGCATTAGGGCTGGTAAACGCCCTATCGGATCTTTCATGTTCTTGGGACCAACTGGAGTTGGTAAGACGGAGTTGGCTAAGGCCTTGGCGGAAGTCCTTTTTGATGATGAATCAGCTCTCATTCGTTTTGACATGTCTGAGTATATGGAAAAATTTGCCGCCTCACGTCTTAACGGTGCTCCTCCGGGTTATGTCGGCTATGATGAAGGGGGAGAATTAACAGAGAAAGTTCGTCAGAAACCTTATTCTGTCCTCTTGTTTGATGAGGTTGAAAAGGCACATCCAGATATTTTCAATGTTCTTTTGCAAGTGCTGGATGATGGGATGTTGACGGATAGTCGTGGGCGCAAAGTAGACTTTTCAAACACCATTATTATCATGACGTCAAATCTTGGTGCGACAGCTCTTCGTGATGATAAGACGGTTGGTTTTGGCGTTCAGGATCTATCGCATGACCACGATGCTATGGAAAAACGTATCTTAGAAGAGCTTAAAAAAGCCTATCGTCCTGAATTTATCAACCGTATTGATGAGAAAGTTGTCTTCCACAGCTTGACACAAGATCACATGAGAGAAGTGGTTAAGATTATGGTTCAACCGTTAATCAAGCAGCTAGCTGAGAAAGATATTGTCCTTAAATTCCAACCATCAGCCCTTAAACATTTGGCTGAAGATGGTTACGATATCGAAATGGGAGCTCGCCCACTTCGTCGTACCATTCAAACCCAAGTCGAAGACCACATAGCAGAATTAGTCCTTTCAGGACAATTAGCTACAGGTAATACCCTCAAAGTCGGTGTCAAACAAGGTAAGCTTAAGTTTGATGTGGTTTAATGCTAAATTTTGACTCTTCGTCAACTGTAGTGTGTGTTATAACATCTAGGAGTTCTTATGAGATTGACTAGTTATTGAGCTAGTTTTCATAAGGACTCTTTATTTGTTTTTATTAGTCATGTACCTGGTTATCTGTTTTTTATCTCCTTTTTTAGGATAGACTGAGATTGCTTACCTATTTTTGATATAATGAGGAAAAAGTGAAGAAAAGAAGGGTTGGATAAATGGCATATATTTTGGTTGTCGAGGATGATAGAATAATCAATCAAATTGTGACAGAGTTTTTGAAGGAACAAGGACACCAGGTCAATGCTCAATTTGATGGGCAAAAAGCTCTTGATGTTTTTGAAAAAGAGAAAGAAATTGACCTTATCATTTTGGATATCATGATTCCTTCAGTCAATGGATTAGAAGTGTTGGAAAAGATTCGTCAATACTCGGATGTTCCTATTATGATGTTAACAGCTATGGATGACGAATATACTCAGTTGGTCAGTTTTAATCATCTTATTAATGATTACGTTGTTAAACCCTTTTCACCGCTAATTCTCACAAAACGGGTGGAGAATATTTTACGTCAAAGCAAAGGAAGTAAAGAAGTTAAAACATCCACAAAACTTGAAGTGGGAGAGCTTACTATCGATGTAGATAATGCTACTGCTTATTTTGAGCAGAAGGAGATTCCGTTAACAAAGACCGAGTATGACATTTTAGAAATTTTGGTGAAACGTTGCGGTAAGTTGGTGACACGTGATTATTTAATGGATACCATTTGGGGCTATAGTGAGTTGGACAGCCGTGTATTGGATAATCATATTAAAAATCTTAGAAAGAAAATACCAAGTTTAGCACTGTTAACAGTCATTGGTAGGGGGTATAAAATTGAGAAGAAGTGATATGGGACTCACACGGAAGCATTTTCTT
This sequence comes from Streptococcus pluranimalium, assembly GCF_047785745.1. Taxonomy (GTDB): domain Bacteria; phylum Bacillota; class Bacilli; order Lactobacillales; family Streptococcaceae; genus Streptococcus; species Streptococcus pluranimalium_B. The sequence goes on from NZ_JBLOJT010000036.1 coordinate 3,964, forward strand.
AGTTTTATGGCTACAATCAGCATAGTAGTTATTTTTTTCTTGTTGATTTCCTACTTTACATTGCCAATTTATTATAATCAATCCAGAAAAGAAGTTTTAAGACAGGAATTCAATTCGGTATTAAAACAATTAGAGGGTATGCCTGAAAAAACGATGGTGACGGCTCTTAGAAAATACGAAGCGCAACATAAGGGCTTATTCTTTTCTTTGAGTAATAAGAAAGGGAAACTCATTTACCCCGAACAGGAGCGATTGGATGATTATGATATTGAATTGGAAAGCTTCTCAGATTCGAAACGCTCAGAAGCCGGGTATTGGACAGAGACTGTTAAAACTGATGCTAGTGACTATTTGATAGTAACAGGTCAGTATATCTTCCCTTCATTGACCAGTATTAGTCAGACCTTGTTAACGCTCTATCCTTTCATTATTTTATTGTTTATGTTTCTTGTGTTTGGGGCGGCCTTCTTGTATAGTCGCTGGTCGACCAGAAGGATCAGGCAATTGTCACAAGAAACACGAGCCCTACGCCAGTTGGATCAAAATCTGACTTGCACTGTGGCTGGTCAAGATGAGATTTCTTTATTGGCGCAAGATATCAATGCCTTATATGAAAGTTTATTGATTAGTATTCAGGACTTGAAACGAGAGAATGAATTGGCGTTAGAGCGTGAAAAAGAGAAGATGAATTTTTTGAGAATGACGTCTCATGAATTAAAAACGCCTATCACGAGTATGGTAGGCATTATAGATGGTATGATTTATCAAGTAGGTGACTTTAAGAACCGTGCTAAGTATCTGCTAGAGTGTCGTACTATTTTACAAGAACAATCTCATCTTGTTCACTCTATTTTGGAAGCTTCAAAATTGGATTTATTGTTAAACCCTAAACAGGATGAATTTTCTGTTCGAGAAATGTTTGATAGTTTGATGGCGAGTTATGAGACAAGCATGGCACTAGAAGATAGAGAACTAGTTTATGAAATAGAGGACTTCATGATTCAGGCTCATCGCTTTTATTTAGAAAGAGCGATTAGAAATATTATAGATAATGCTTTACATTATACAAAGCCAAAGGGGATTATTTCTATTTGTGCTCAAAATAATCAGATTAAAATTAGTAATCAAGTGGATCAGCTTATAGATGGGGAGCAATTAGACCATCTTTTTGAACCATTTTATCGTCCGGATTTCAGTCGAAGCCGTCATGATGGGGGAACAGGCCTTGGGTTATATATTGTTGATCAAATTCTATCAAAGCATAACATCAACTACTCTCTAAAACCTCGTGGAGATTATATGGCTTTTACACTGGATTTTAAATCAATGTGATTAGGGAATTATTTGCATAAAAAGCTGCTTTTACTCAATTTCTGAGAGAGAGCAGCTTTTTTTGATAGGAAATAAATAGAAGACTAAAAATAGTTAAAAAACAGATGGTCAATAGAGCACACATAACTTGATATTTTATAATAAGTGTAAATATTTTTATTAAGAAAAGAGGTTTTTATGGCACAGAAATTAAAGCATTTAAAATGGTGGGATATTATTATCCTAACGCTTATCTTCTTTGGACAGGCTATCTATTCTTCAACACTCATGTTTTTCCAAAATAATGGACGAGTGATTCCTGAGTTAACGGAAACAACAGGCAGTGAAAACATATACATGATGGTAGTGCAGGGTCTAACCTTGGTTGTGGCAGTGGCTTACTTGGTTTGGCGTAAGTTTGATTTTAAACAATGGCAATTTAAATTTTCTCCTAAGGCAACATTGACAGGAATCGGCATGTTTTTCTTACTGGCTATTATGGTGGATGTTTTTGTTATTTTTTTTGATCCACATAGCGTAGGTAAGATTTTTGGGTCTTCATGGCAATTTTTAGACGGAATTAAGTTCTTTCTTTCGCAGTTTACGAATATTCCTTTAGTAGCTTATGCACTTTTAAATGGCTTTTACGAAGAAATATACTTTATTGGTTTATGTACTGCAGTTGAAGCAAAGCATCGCACCTGGATTTTCCTCTTTTCGATACTAATTCGTATCTCTTTCCATACCTACCAAGGCTTAGTAAGTGCCTTATCTATTGGTATCGTACTTGGTATATTCTACTATATCTGGTATCGCAAAAAGAGCCGCAATCTTTATCCAATCATGTTATCTCACTCAATCGCTGATGTTGTTGGTCTAACTATTTTACAATATATTGTTGTAGCAGGTATATAGAACGAGGAGGGGGTATTGTGATGAAGCGTTATTTCTTATTATTAACTCTTGGTTTACTAAGTTTATGGCGGTTGGCAGAAGAATTACTGATTTTGTTAACCCTATCTCAGGAGAGGCATTCGTGGCTATCCTTTATTGTAGCAATAGCCATTCTGATAGTCGTTTATGTCATTCCCATCAGTGTTTTGGTCATAGTGTTTTTAGGAAAAAAAGGTCTATCGTACAAAGAATACTTTTATACAATTATCTTTGGTGCCTTACTTCTTGGGCAAGTTGCGGGATTGTTGAATTTTAAAGTATCAGATATGTTACTGACTATTTTTGATAATGTTCCTGGATTAGAAGGGTGGATACCTAGTATTGTTCCACCACTTGTCGAGGAATCCTTGAAATTTGTTTTAGCGGTAATATTGTTGTATCTTTTTCGTATCAATTCCGTATGGGAGGCGCTCTCACTTGGAGCAGGTGTTGGACTCGGATTTCAGCTATCTGAAGATTATACTTATGTACTAGGAACTTTAGTGGACAACCATGGTGCTCCTATTTCAGAAGCTTTGGTACGATTAAGTGGTTCGTTTGCCAGTCATTGGTTACTGACAGCCTTGATGACGGGTGCATGGTTCTTACTGGCTAAAATAGGAGTAAAGAAGGTGATTGCAAAATGTTATGTGATCATACCTATGTTGCTTCATGCGATTTGGAATACTTCGGTAGTTGATGGCAGTTTGCTACTTAAGGGGCTTCTTACGATTATGAGTTGGGGATTGCTATTCTACTTTTACCAAACTACTGAGCGTATAGAGAAACATCAATCATAGCAATATTAGGCTGATCGATTGAGAGCATGGGGGTAGCGTAGCTGAGTGATACTGATTTTAGGATGGCTAACATACTATCGGAACTAATATCAATTTTAGGTTGGGATAAAATCCCAATCTTTTTGGCCTTATTTCGGATCAACGAGTGAGATGTAGTTGTTGGAAGTTTTCCTCCTTTTTTATTTTGATGTTTGTGGTCTTCTTTAATGACTTTGTAGGCGCTGTAAGGCTATCTTAGTTTATGAAGATTGGCTTATTCTGAATCGGTTACACTAAACTAGACAGAATCTATAAAGTGTTCTACACTAAAGAAAATAGGAGAAAAGCTATGTCTAGAAAAATTCGCCGTCACTTCACAGATGAGTTTAAACAACAAATCGTTGACCTGCATAATGCAGGAAGAAAACGCAGTGAGCTTATCAAAGAATATGATTTAACCTCCTCAACCTTTGACAAGTGGGTCAAACAGGCAAGAACGACTGGATCATTTAAAACTGTTGATAATCTGACCGATGAACAGCGTGAGCTGATGGAACTCAGAAAACGAAATAAAGAACTTGAAATGCAATTAGATATCCTAAAGCAAGCGGCAGTGATTATGGCACGAAAAGACAAATAATCACTGCTAACAAGGACAACTATAGCATTTCAGCCATGTGTCAATGCTTGAATCTCCTCGTTCCAGCTATTACTATAAAGCCACTGATGGAAGCGATTGTGACAGATTTGACCTATGTCCACTGGTGGCATTATCATCGCATACACGGTAGTCTCAATTACCAAACACACATGGCTAGGCGAGTGATCGCTTAACAAAAAACACTTTATAAAAATTGTACAGAAAACTCTTGCCTTTTCAATATCTTTGATAAGTTTGTTGGTTGCTTCTAGCTTAGCATTCGAATAGGGAAGTTCTAAGGCATTGATAATATAGCTCTTGTATCTCAAAAAGGTTTTGAAGACTGTTTGAAATTCTTTATTCACAGTCTCCAGATGCTCCTCAATCAAGTCAAAAAAGTGGCTAGCTTTTTTCTCAAAAATTCATCCCAAGACAAAATGGTGGGTAGCTTATCAGAGGATTTACCCACTACAGTCTTATAGAGCCTTAATAAAAAAACATCTCGAACGTTAGTGAAAGGACTAATAGCCGAGATGTTTTTGTTGTCTAACCTTGCAATCTTAGAGAATTGTGTTAAACTATTTTAAACTTTTCTAAGGAGGCCCCCTATGTTACTTGAAGAATTTGATGCTAATGCCCAAGCTATCATCAATCCGGAGATGGTCAATGAGCCAATCGAAGCTTTTCCTGAGACAGTAGTGACTTGCTTCGCCAGAGGGACCTTTGGGCGGATTTTAAAGGAGTTACCTCATAAGCATTTGGTGACAACGAGTGTTGCTAATCTGGATATCCCCATTTATGAAATAGACTTTGACGGTCACAAGATTGGTTTTTTTAATTCCTATGTTGGTGCTGCTGGTTGTGTTGCCGTTCTTGAAGATTTAATTGTGATGGGCATGAAAAACTTAGTCGTCTTTGGTACCTGTGGTGTTCTTGATGGGAGTATTGCAGAGACGTCTATTATCATTCCAAGGGCTGCACTGCGTGATGAGGGAACTAGTTTTCATTATGCATCTCCTAGCGATGAGATTGCGGTTAACCAGGATTTTCATGAAGATTTTAAGGCATTTTTAGACCGTCAAAATGTTTCTTATACCGAAGGAAAGGTCTGGACGACTGATGGGATTTACCGAGAAACAGCTGATAAGATGGCAAGGCGTAAACGTCAAGGAGCTATTTGTGTCGACATGGAATGCTCTGCCATCGCAGCTTTAGCTGATTTCCGAGACATCAAGCATTTCCAGTTTTTCTATTCAGCGGATAATCTGGATGCGGAAGTTTGGGATGAGCGAACGCTCGGTAATGACGCTGACCTAGAGACAAAAGATAGGATTGCCTATATCGCTTTAGGCTTTGCGATCGAACAATTTAAATAAATAATCCACGTTTAACTGGAGATGATGCAGTGATTGTTTAAGATACTAAAATTGTCTAGCGAAAACAATGGATAATATTACAAGTGTAAGCAATGGTGGTAGATAGATCATCCCAAAGGTAACCAAATCCAATTTATTTCGATTTTTTTGAAAGCTTATCAAAGCCATAATAGCTATGATAATAGTCACTAACCATAGCCCTAAAAGGATGTAAAGAGATTGACTTGTGATATCCCAACCATTGGAGAAAGCTTGTAGAGCATACCCAGCTATCATCCCAATTGGAAATGACAAAAAGTATAAGATAAGGCCTAGTGTAGCTAGCCAGCGTTTAAACCAAATAGCTGGAATAAGCCCAATTAGTGATAGTATGGGATTGATAATCAAGGAGACCAGTGTCGCCCAGTGAGTTGGGAATAATATCTCAAAATCAATGAAGAAGCTACTATAAAACAAGATAGTTTGAACTATTAGAATCACGTTGACAGATTTTCTCATCACATCCTCCTGAAATCGTTTTCTTTTTAATTATATCACAAAAAAAGAAAGTCATATTTTCACTTAAGAATAGAGGATGTATTACCTTCATTTTGAGAAATGCTGAAAGTTTGCTATAATCAGTTTCATGACACGATACAAAGCGATTATTTCTTATGACGGTACGCTTTTTTCAGGTTTTCAAAGACAACCTGGGGCTAGAACTGTTCAAGAGGAAATTGAGAAGACTCTTTTACGATTAAATAGTGGAAAGCCTGTTACCATCCATGGAGCAGGACGAACAGATGCTGGTGTTCATGCCTATGGGCAAGTGATTCATTTTGATTTACCTCAGACGCGTGACGTTGAAAAACTACGTTTTGGTTTGGATACTCAGTGTCCTGATGATATTGATATTGTTGATGTGGCCATTGTTTCAGATGCCTTTCATGCTCGGTACAATAAACATCGTAAAACCTATGAATTTCTAGTAGATACTGGACGTCCTAAAAATCCTATGATGCGACATTACGCGACAGCCTACCCTTATCCTCTGGAACTTGCTCCTATGCAGAAGGCTATCAAGGATTTGGTAGGAACTCATGATTTTACAGGATTCACCGCTTCAGGAACAGCTGTTGAAAACAAAGTTAGGACCATCACCCAAGCAAGTCTGGAAGTAGATGTTAAAACAGGCTTTTTAGTGTTTACCTTTTCGGGAAATGGCTTCTTGTATAAACAGGTCCGCAATATGGTAGGAACGCTATTGAAAATCGGAAATGGTCGCATGCCAGTTAGTCAGATTAAGACAGTTTTAGTATCAAAAAATCGCGATTTAGCTGGACCAACGGCAGCAGGAAACGGACTCTATCTTAAGGAGATAATTTATGAAGACACCTTATATTCTGACCATAGCGGGCAATGATATTTTAAGTGGTGGTGGCTTTCAAGCTGACTTAGCCACTTTTTCAGCCCATAAGCTCTATGGCTTTTTGGCTCAAACCTGCATGACAGCAATAACTGATGATGGTTTTGAGATTATTCCGACAGATGATATTCTCTTTCAAAAACAGCTGGATAGCTTAAAAGATATTCCTTTTTCAGCCATTAAAATTGGTCTCTTACCAACGCCTCAGATAGCTAGGGCTGTCAAAGTCTTTATTCAAAAACGACCACAAGTTCCTGTGGTTCTAGATCCAGTTCTAGTCTTTAAGGAAAATACTGACCAAGAAGTCGCTCAAATGAGTCAAGAATTACAAGAGCTCTTTCCCTATGCGACCATCATCACCCCCAATCTCAAAGAAGCAGAACTCCTATCTGGACAGAGCATTTCTAACTTGGAAGAGATGGAAAATGCTGCAAGAGACTTACAGCAAATGGGTGCAAAATCAGTTGTTATCAAAGGTGGTGCAAGACTAGAAGGAGACCAAGCCTTCGATGTTTTATTAAGAGAAGATGGTCAGGTGGATTTCTTACAGTCATCCCTTCTTGATCGCAATAATCAAGGAGCAGGGTGTACTTTTGCTTCAGCTATAGCTAGTGGACTAGCTAAAGACCGGACCATTAGACAAAGTAGTCAGGCGGCAAAGGATTTTGTTTACCAGGCTATCGCACATTCAAATGATTATGGAGTGACACAATATGAGAAACGCTAAAACTCAAGAATTAACCTTACTTGCTATATTAACAGCCTTAACAATTGTTCTAGGTATGTTTGTAAAAATGCCAACTCCAACGGGAGTCACAACTCTGTTAGATGTAGGTATTTATTTTACAGCCTTTTATTTTGGGAAACGCCAGGGTGCCATTGTTGGTGGATTGTCTGCGTTCTTATTTGATTTGTTAGCAGGCTATCCTCAGTGGATGTTTATCAGTCTTGTGGCACATGGAGGGCAAGGCTATTTGGCAGGAATGACAGGAAAAAAACGTCCATTTGGTGTTATAGCAGCAACAGTTTTCATGGTTCTCCTTTATTTAATGGCTTCAAGTATCATGAATGGTCTTGGTGCAGCGTTGGCGGAAGTTTTGACGAATACAATGCAGAATATTGTTGGTATAATTGGTGCGGTAATTTTAAATAATGTGTACAAAAAATATGTCAGTAAGAAGTGAGGAGAATGATATGAGAAATAAACGGTTTAAAATGGCGCTTACTATTTTAGTACTATTGACATCATTAATCATGAATCCAGAAAAAGTTAGCGCAGATTATTATACGCCATGGATAATTAGGTAAGTGGGGAATACCTTTACAAAACGAGTATATGTAGGAAGTGGCCGAATATCAAATACATATATGTATCAGATTATAAATTATAAAAGAACTCATGTAAAAGACTCTGGAAGAGTAGTTGTTGAATATAAAACTGATAATAAATTTATAAAAGTTGTCGGTTAGTAAATTTTAATAACACTGAAATATTTTTTGTACTTTAATTTTTAGAAAGAAGGTCTGCCTATGGATCTAGAAGAATTAAAAAATCAAACGCAAACGATTTTGGAAGATATCCTAGACCGCTCAGCCATCCAAAAAGGCCAATTATTCGTATTAGGCTTGTCATCAAGTGAAGTTTTAGGGGGGAGTATTGGTCAAAATTCCAGCCAAGAAATCGGGGAAGTCATTGTTAAAGTCATCCTTGATGAACTAGGAAAATCAGGGATTGAGTTAGCCGTTCAAGGGTGTGAGCATCTTAACCGTGCCCTTGTTGTTGAACGAAAATACGCCCTGCAAAAAGATTTAGAGATAGTCAATGTCTTGCCCTCACTCCATGCTGGAGGTAGTGGACAGCTGGCAGCCTTTAAATTTATGAAAGACCCAGTCGAAGTTGAAGAAGTGGTTGCTCATGCTGGACTTGATATCGGTGATACTTCAATCGGTATGCATGTTAAGCGTGTTCAAGTACCATTGAAACCCATTCAAAGAGAATTAGGTGGTGCTCACGTCACTGCGCTTGCTAGTCGACCAAAACTTATCGGTGGTGCGCGTGGTCAGTATTTAGAAGATTCTATTCGAAAATATTAGTAACAAATTATAAAAAGATAACTTGAGTGTCTTCTCAAGTTATCTTTTTGATTATGTGACCACCAGTCTTTTTCGTATCTGGAGGACAAGTGCTAGTTGATAGTTATTTAGTGACGATAAGTTTTTGGTAAAGTGAAGATAGACAAGACATAGATCGCTGTCATCAAAGCATAGAAGAGATGGGCTGGGTTAAGTGCAAAGGTAGCGAGAACTAAACTCCAGACAAAGGTTAAGATGGTATATAAGCCATAAGTAAGAGCCTAGATAATTCCAAGCATCAAGGTTGCTTTTTGCGGGTTCGTGTCAGGAAGTTCATGTGGCAAGTTAAGAAAAACGGGATATTGTAGGAAGATAAGTAGCCCGGTAATAAAGAGGTAATGTTATAGATGCCCAATAGGTGTCACGGTCGGTAACTGAATACCTTCTTTTAGTAAGGCTTCCTGATAGAACCTGAAGAATTTTGGTCCAATAGTGTATTGTTCCCCATTTTGCACGAAGATATTGACGCGGAAAACAAGCTGATTATTGGTGTTGGTAATAGCTCCGATAATATCTGGATTGTTAACAATTTCAGGGTATTGCGGAACTTTATTGTCATTGATGGATTTGACAATTTCAATCACCTTCTCCAGTTCTGTATGAGCATAGATTGGTATGTCAACTTGAGCCCGCATATCGCCGCGCGATTGATTGCTAACGGTACTGATATTACGGTTAGGTACAAAATGTAAGGTACCATCAAAACCGATAATCTGGGTAGTTCGAATCCCAACGCTTGCAACTGTACCAGAAACTTCGCCAACCTCAACGACTTCATCAACTTCTAATTGATTTTCAAAAAGGATGAAGAAACCATTGACCATGTCGGATAAAAATCCTTGTGCCCCAAGACCAACAGCAACACCAGCAATCCCAGCACCAGCTAGGAGGCTGGAGACTGGAATCCCTAAAATACTTAAAATCCAGTAAATTAGTAAGAAATAGAGGGCATAATTCATGACGTTATGAAGGAGTTTAGTCATGGTACGCTTTCTCATAGGACTCTGTTTGGTAAAGGCAATAGAGCGTTCGATAGCCTTGGTAAAAAGCATTTCAAAAATCTTTTTAGCTAGGAAAAAGAGTACTAGTAGTAAAATTAACGAGACAGTCTTCGAGATGATATTTTCTGCAATAGTTTCGATATGGAGTTTATTCCAATAATTTTCAATATAAGTCATAGAAGTAGTTTACCAAAAAAAGTTATAAAAATCACGTCATACTGAGGAAAAACTCTTATTACTACTTTCTTCTAATCCCTTGATTTTCAAGAGAAAACTGACAAAAAACTTTAAAAAAAATGGTAAATATGGTAAACTAAGCTGTATTATAAATTTTTAAGGAGAAATGACTTAATGTCTACATCATTTGAAAACAAATCAACTAACCGTGGTGTTGTAACATTCACAATCGGTCAAGATAAAATCAAACCAGCTCTTGATCAAGCTTTCAACAAAGTTAAAAAAGATTTGAATGCGCCAGGTTTCCGTAAAGGACACATGCCTCGTGCTATCTTCAACCAACGTTTTGGTGAGGAAGCACTTTACGAAGATGCTTTGAACGCTATCTTGCCAGAAGCATACGAAGCAGCTATTGCTGAACTTGGACTTGATGTTGTGGCTCAACCAAAAGTTGATGTGAAATCAATGGAAAAAGGTCAAGACTGGGAAATCACTGCTGAAGTTGTGACAAAACCAGAAGTTAAACTTGGCGATTACAAAGATCTTGAAGTTTCAGTTGACGCTTCTAAAGAAGTTTCAGAAGACGAAGTGACTGAAAAAATCGAACGCGAACGTAAAAACCTTGCTGAGCTTGTTATCAAAGAAGAGGCAGCTGAAAATGGCGACACAGTTGTTATCGACTTTGTTGGTTCAGTAGATGGTGTTGAATTTGACGGTGGTAAAGGTGATAACTTCTCACTTGAGCTTGGTTCAGGTCAATTCATTCCAGGATTTGAAGATCAACTTGTCGGTTCAAAAGCTGGTGACGAAGTTGAAGTTAAAGTTACTTTCCCAGAAGATTACCAAGCAGAAGACCTTGCAGGTAAAGACGCAGTCTTTGCAACAACAGTTCATGAAGTTAAAACTAAAGAAGTTCCAGAACTTGACGATGAACTTGCAAAAGACATCGACGAAGAAGTTGAAACACTTGATGAGTTGAAAGCAAAATACCGCAAAGAACTTGAAGCAGCTAAAGAAATCGCTTATGACGATGCAGTTGAAGGTGCTGCTATTGAGCTTGCTGTTGAAAACGCTGAAATCGTTGAATTGCCAGAAGAAATGGTACACGACGAAGTTCACCGTGCAATGAACGAGTTCATGGGCAACATGCAACGTCAAGGTATCTCGCCTGATATGTACTTCCAATTGACAGGTACAAGTGAAGAGGACCTTCACAAACAATACGAAGCTGACGCTGATAAACGTGTTAAAACTAACCTTGTTATTGAAGCTATCGCTAAAGCAGAAGGTTTTGAAGCTTCCGAAGAAGAAGTTGAAAAAGAAATCACTGATCTTGCAGCTGAATACAACATGGATGCAGAACAAGTACGTTCACTTCTTTCACCAGAAATGCTTCAACACGACATTGCTATGAAGAAAGCAATCGAAGTAATCACTAGCTCAGTTAAAGTGAAATAATTATTTCAATAATAACTAAAAATGGTTCAAAGATAAGACCGAAGGTTGATTCTTTGAACCATTTTTTATGCTCTCGACAGCAGGTATTCAACTGTCTTAGCTCATATAGAGTTTGTTGG
>NZ_JBLOJT010000037.1:0-15082 GCF_047785745.1 Streptococcus pluranimalium
AGTTAGTAACATTATGTAAAAGAATTTTGAAAAAAAAGCCTCAAATTCCTTGCAACCTTCCTTCTATTCTGTTATTATATTATGGTGCTGTAAAAAAACAGCTTTAGCTATGATACAAGAGGTTGCGACACGCTCGGTTGCATTGCCACGCAACAAGTGTTGGTTTTCTTGAGGAGCTAGCCTATTACTTTAAATAGACGCAAAGGAGAAAAAGATGGCAAACAAAAAAATCCGTATCCGTTTGAAAGCATACGAACATCGTACACTTGATACAGCGGCAGAAAAAATCGTTGAAACTGCAACACGTACAGGTGCTACTGTAGCTGGACCAGTTCCACTTCCAACAGAACGTAGTCTTTACACCATTATTCGTGCGACTCACAAATATAAAGACTCTCGCGAACAATTTGAAATGCGTACTCACAAACGTCTTATCGACATTGTGAACCCAACTCAAAAGACTGTTGACGCTTTGATGAAATTGGATCTTCCAAGTGGTGTTAACGTAGAAATCAAACTTTAATAGGATTGATTGAGCACAAAAAACGCTCGTTAAAAACTTTTTAAAACAACTAAAAAATAAGAAAAGGAAATATTTTCTCATGACAAAAGGAATCTTAGGGAAAAAAGTGGGAATGACTCAAATCTTCACTGAATCAGGTGAATTTATCCCTGTTACTGTCATCGAAGCAACTCCAAACGTTGTGCTTCAAGTGAAAACTGTTGAAACAGACGGTTACGAAGCAGTTCAAGTTGGTTTTGACGACAAACGCGAAGTATTGAGTAACAAACCTGCCAAAGGCCATGTAGCGAAAGCTAACACTGCTCCTAAGCGCTTCATTCGTGAATTCAAAAACATTGAAGGCTTAGAAGTTGGTTCAGAAATTACTGTAGATACATTCGAAGCTGGTGATGTTGTTGACGTCACAGGTACAACTAAAGGTAAAGGTTTCCAAGGTGTAATCAAACGCCATGGTCAATCACGTGGTCCAATGGCTCACGGTTCTCGTTACCACCGTCGTCCAGGTTCAATGGGACCTGTTGCACCTAACCGTGTTTTCAAAAACAAACACTTGGCAGGACGTATGGGTGGCAACCGTGTAACGATCCAAAACCTTGAAATCGTTCAAGTTGTTCCAGAGAAAAACGTTATCCTTATCAAAGGTAACGTACCAGGTGCTAAGAAATCTCTTATCACTATCAAATCAGCAGTTAAAGCTGCTAAATAATAAGAAAGGAGAACACAGTTAAAATGGCAAACGTTAAATTATTTGACCAAACTGGTAAAGAAGTGAGTTCAGTAGAACTTAACGACGCAATCTTTGGTATCGAGCCAAACGAATCAGTTGTCTTTGATGTTGTTATCAGCCAACGTGCTAGCCTTCGCCAAGGTACTCACGCGGTTAAAAACCGTTCAGCAGTATCAGGTGGTGGACGCAAACCATGGCGCCAAAAAGGAACTGGACGTGCTCGTCAAGGTTCTATCCGTTCACCACAATGGCGTGGTGGTGGTGTTGTCTTCGGACCAACTCCTCGTTCATACGGATACAAACTTCCACAAAAAGTTCGTCGCCTTGCCTTGAAATCAGTTCTTTCATCTAAAGTAGCTGACGAAAAATTTGTAGCTGTTGAAGCTCTTTCATTTGCAGCTCCAAAAACTGCTGAATTCGCTAAAGTTCTTTCAGCACTTAGCATCGACTCAAAAGTACTTGTTATCGTTGAAGAAGGAAACAAATTTGCTGAACTTTCAGCTCGTAACCTTAAAAACGTTAAAGTTGCAACAGCAACAACTGCAAGTGTTCTTGATATCGTAAACGCAGATAAACTTCTTGTTACTAAAGAAGCAATCTCTACAATCGAGGAGGTTCTTGCATAATGAATTTGTATGACGTAATCAAAAAACCTGTAATTACTGAAAAATCAATGCTTGATTTTGAAGCAGGTAAATACACTTTTGAAGTTGATACACGTGCACACAAACTTTTGATCAAACAAGCTGTTGAAGCTGCGTTTGAAGGTGTTAAAGTTGCAAGTGTAAACACTGTGACAGTCAAACCAAAAGCAAAACGCGTTGGACGTTACACAGGTTTCACTTCAAAAACTAAGAAAGCTATCATCACGCTTACAGCTGATTCAAAAGCAATCGAGTTGTTTGCAGCTGAAGCTGAATAATCTAAGGAGGAAATAACGTGGGTATTAAAGTTTATAAACCAACGACAAATGGCCGTCGTAACATGACTTCTTTGGATTTTGCAGAAATCACAACAAGCACTCCTGAGAAATCATTGCTTGTTTCTCTTAAAAACAAAGCTGGTCGTAACAACAACGGTCGTATCACTGTTCGTCACCAAGGTGGCGGGCACAAACGTCACTACCGTGTGATTGACTTCAAACGTAACAAAGATAACGTTGAAGCTGTTGTTAAAACAATCGAATACGATCCAAACCGTACAGCAAACATCGCTCTTGTACACTATACTGACGGTGTTAAAGCTTACATCATCGCTCCTAAAGGCCTTCAAGTAGGTCAGCGTATCGTTTCTGGACCAGAAGCTGATATTAAAGTCGGAAATGCACTTCCACTTGCTAATATCCCAGTTGGTACAGTTATCCACAACATTGAGCTTCAGCCAGGTAAAGGTGCGGAACTTATCCGTGCAGCTGGTTCATCTGCTCAAGTACTTGGTCAAGAAGGTAAATACGTTCTTGTTCGCCTTCAATCAGGTGAAGTTCGTATGATTCTTGGTACTTGTCGTGCGACAATCGGTACTGTAGGTAACGAACAACAATCTCTTGTTAACATTGGTAAAGCAGGACGTAACCGTTGGAAAGGTATCCGCCCAACAGTTCGTGGTTCTGTAATGAACCCTAACGATCACCCACACGGTGGTGGTGAAGGTAAAGCACCAGTTGGACGCAAAGCGCCATCTACTCCATGGGGTAAACCTGCGCTTGGTCTTAAAACTCGTAACAAGAAAGCTAAATCTGATAAACTTATCGTTCGTCGTCGTAACGAAAAATAAGCTAAGTCAGTTTAGTTAAATCAATCATCCGCCAACTCGGTAGCCCGCTAAGCGGGCAAGCCGTTGTGGTACATTATTTAAAGGAGAATACTACAAAATGGGACGTAGTCTTAAAAAAGGACCTTTCGTCGATGAGCATTTGATGAAAAAAGTTGAAGCTCAAGCAAATGACGAAAAGAAAAAAGTAATCAAAACTTGGTCTCGTCGTTCAACGATTTTCCCAAGTTTTATCGGTTATACAATTGCAGTTTATGATGGACGTAAACATGTTCCTGTTTACATCCAAGAAGACATGGTAGGTCACAAACTTGGTGAATTTGCACCAACTCGTACTTACAAAGGTCACGCTGCAGACGATAAGAAAACACGTAGATAAGGAGAACATTAATTATGGCAGAAATTACTTCAGCTAAAGCAATGGCTCGTACAGTTCGTGTTTCACCTCGTAAAACTCGTCTTGTCTTGGATACTATCCGTGGCAAAAACGTAGCCGATGCAATTGCAATCTTGAAATTCACTCCAAACAAAGCAGCTCGTGTTATTGAGAAAACTCTTAACTCAGCAATTGCTAACGCAGAAAACAACTTTGGTTTGGAAAAAGCTAACTTGGTAGTGTCTGAAACATTCGCAAACGAAGGACCAACAATGAAACGTTTCCGTCCACGTGCGAAAGGTTCAGCTTCACCAATCAACAAACGCACAACTCACGTCACAGTAGTTGTGTCAGAAAAATAAGGAGGTAAACTCGTGGGTCAAAAAGTACATCCAATTGGTATGCGTGTCGGAATCATCCGTGACTGGGATGCGAAATGGTATGCTGAAAAAGAATACGCGGATTACCTTCATGAAGATCTTAAAATTCGCAAATTCATCAAAAAAGAATTGGCAGACGCTTCAGTTTCAATTATCGAAATCGAACGCGCAGTAAATAAAGTTATTGTTTCACTTCACACTGCTAAACCTGGTATGGTTATCGGTAAAGGTGGATCAAACGTTGATGCACTTCGTGCTCAACTTAACAAATTGACTGGAAAACAAGTACACATCAACATCATTGAAATCAAATCACCAGATTTGGATGCTCACCTTGTTGGTGAAAATATTGCTCGTCAACTTGAGCAACGTGTTGCTTTCCGTCGTGCTCAAAAACAAGCTATCCAACGTACAATGCGTGCTGGCGCTAAAGGTATCAAAACTCAAGTGTCTGGTCGTTTGAACGGTGCTGATATCGCTCGTGCTGAAGGTTACTCAGAAGGAACTGTTCCACTTCACACACTTCGTGCTGATATCGACTATGCTTGGGAAGAAGCTGATACTACTTACGGTAAACTAGGTGTTAAAGTTTGGATCTACCGTGGAGAAGTTCTTCCAGCTCGTAAAAACACTAAAGGAGGCAAATAACAAATGTTAGTACCTAAACGTGTTAAACACCGTCGTGAATTCCGTGGTAAAATGCGCGGTGAAGCAAAAGGTGGAAAACAAGTAGACTTTGGTGAATACGGTCTCCAAGCTACTACAAGCTCATGGATTACAAACCGCCAAATCGAAGCTGCCCGTATCGCTATGACGCGTTACATGAAACGTGGTGGTAAAGTTTGGATTAAAATCTTCCCACACAAATCATACACTGCTAAAGCTATCGGTGTACGTATGGGATCTGGTAAAGGTGCTCCTGAAGGTTGGGTATCACCAGTTAAACGTGGCAAAGTAATGTTTGAAATTGCTGGTGTTTCTGAAGAAGTAGCACGCGAAGCATTCCGTCTTGCTGGCCACAAATTACCAGTTAAAGTTAAATTCGTAAAACGTGAAGCAGAATAAGGAGAGCACATGAAACTTCAAGAAATTAAAGATTTTGTTAAAGAGCTTCGTGGACTTTCTCAAGAAGAACTTGCTAAGAAAGAAAGCGAACTTAAAAAAGAACTTTTTGATCTTCGTTTCCAAGCTGCAGCAGGTCAACTTGATCAAACTGCTCGTTTGAACGAAGTTAAAAAACAAATTGCACGTGTTAAAACTGTGCAATCTGAAACTAAATAATAGATTGGGAAAGGAGAAATCTTATAATGGAACGTAATCAACGTAAAACACTTGTTGGTCGTGTAGTATCAGACAAGATGGATAAAACAATCACTGTTGTAGTTGAAACTAAACGTAACCACCCAGTCTATGGTAAACGTATCAACTATTCTAAAAAGTACAAAGCACATGATGAAAACAACGTTGCTAAAGAAGGCGACAAAGTTCGTATCATGGAAACTCGTCCACTTTCAGCTACAAAACGCTTCCGTCTTGTAGAAGTTGTGGAAGAAGCTGTTATTATCTAATCAAACTAAAAGGAGAAAATTGAAATGATTCAACAAGAAACTCGCTTGAAAGTTGCTGATAATAGCGGTGCTCGTGAGATCTTGACTATCAAAGTTCTTGGTGGTTCAGGACGTAAATTTGCTAACATCGGTGACGTTATCGTTGCTTCTGTAAAACAAGCTACACCAGGTGGAGCTGTTAAAAAAGGTGATGTTGTTAAAGCTGTTATCGTTCGTACAAAATCTGGTGCACGCCGTCCAGACGGTTCATACATCAAATTTGACGAAAATGCTGCAGTAATTATCCGTGATGATAAAACTCCTCGCGGAACTCGTATCTTCGGCCCTGTTGCACGTGAATTGCGTGAAGGTGGCTACATGAAGATCGTATCACTTGCACCAGAAGTACTTTAATCTTAACTAAAACAAACTAAGTCCCCTAGGGAAACCTAGGGTGCCCATTTGGGCGTAAGAAATTATAGGAGAAAAACTCAAATGTTTGTAAAAAAAGGCGACAAAGTTCGCGTTATTGCTGGTAAGGACAAAGGTGTTGAAGCTGTAGTTCTTAAAGCACTTCCAAAAGTAAATAAAGTTGTTGTTGAAGGTGTTGGGATTGTTAAAAAACACCAACGTCCAAATAACGAAAACCCTCAAGGTGCTATCGTAGAAGTTGAAGCACCAATCCACGCATCAAACGTTCAAGTTCTTGACAAAAACGGTGTTGCTGGACGTGTTGGTTACAAAGTTGTTGACGGCAAAAAAGTTCGTTACAACAAAAAATCAGGCGAAGTTCTTGATTAATCACGAAGGAAAGGAGAAGCATAAATGGCAAATCGTTTAAAAGAAAAATATACTAACGAAGTAATTCCTGCATTGACAGAGAAATTTAACTATTCATCAGTTATGGCTGTGCCTAAAGTTGAGAAAATCGTTCTTAACATGGGTGTTGGTGATGCTGTAAACAACGCAAAAAACCTTGAAAAAGCTGCTGCTGAATTGGCAATCATTTCAGGTCAAAAACCACTTATTACTAAAGCTAAGAAATCAATCGCTGGCTTCCGTCTTCGTGAAGGTGTGGCTATCGGGGCTAAAGTAACTCTTCGTGGCGAACGCATGTATGAGTTCCTTGACAAATTGGTTTCAGTTTCACTTCCACGTGTTCGTGACTTCCATGGTGTTCCAACAAAATCTTTTGATGGACGTGGTAACTACACACTTGGTGTGAAAGAACAATTGATCTTCCCAGAAATCAACTTCGATGATGTTGATAAAGTTCGTGGTATGGATATCGTTATCGTAACAACTGCAAACTCTGACGAAGAAGGTCGCGAATTGCTTAAAGGCCTTGGTATGCCTTTTGCAAAATAATTTAGGAGGTAAATAAAATGGCTAAAAAATCTATGATTGCTAAGAACAAACGCCCTGCGAAGTTCTCTACGCAAGCTTACACTCGTTGCGAAAGATGTGGTCGTCCACATTCAGTTTACCGCAAGTTCCAACTTTGCCGTGTTTGCTTCCGTGAATTGGCTTACAAAGGTCAAATCCCTGGAGTTACTAAAGCTTCTTGGTAAAATAAGATGTGAGAGCGTTAAGCAACCACAGCAAAGATAGAAGATTTGACGAAGAAGGATACTTCTAGGAAAATCTATCTTCTTTGCAAAAGTTGTAGCTCGAGCTCAGTTGTTCATGCTGTTATATCGTAGCTCATGTTCAAATGAAGAAATCATATTTTTAAGACGTTAACCCCAATGATTAACTAGCAAGTGCATTTGCAAACTACTAGTAAGAGGAGAAATATAAAAATGGTTATGACTGACCCAATTGCAGACTTTTTGACACGTATTCGTAATGCTAACCAAGCAAAACACGACGTTCTTGAAGTACCTGCATCAAACATCAAAAAAGGGATTGCTGAAATCCTTAAACGCGAAGGTTTTGTAAAAAACGTTGAAGTTATCGAAGATGACAAACAAGGTATCATCCGTGTATTCCTTAAATATGGACAAAACGGTGAGCGTGTTATCACAAACTTGAAACGTATCTCAAAGCCAGGTCTTCGTGTTTACTCAAAACGTGAAGATGTTCCTAAGGTTCTTAACGGACTTGGAATCGCAATCGTTTCTACATCAGAAGGTCTTTTGACAGACAAAGAAGCTCGTCAAAAGAACGTTGGTGGAGAAGTGCTTGCTTACGTTTGGTAATCTGACTACTCAGATTATCCTACTTTAACCAATTGAACACGGGCGAAAGTTTTTGTAAAAAGAAAACTTCCTTAGAAGTTGATGCTTCTTCGTCAAGTTTCCTATTTTTACTGTGATTTTTTACCGCTCGTTGTATCTTGGTTGCCCCGTGAAAACTAGTCGCTAAGCGGCTTGACAATTTAACAGGAGAATTTAAATACTATGTCACGTATTGGTAATAAAGTGATCACATTGCCTGCTGGTGTTGAAATCAGCAACAAAGACAATGTTGTTACTGTAAAAGGACCTAAAGGAGAACTCACCCGTGAGTTCAACAAAAATATTGAAATCAAAGTTGAAGGAACTGAAGTAACTCTTCATCGTCCGAACGACTCAAAAGAAATGAAAACAATCCATGGTACTACTCGTGCTAACTTGAATAACATGGTTGTTGGGGTTTCTGAAGGTTTCAAAAAAGAACTTGAAATGCGTGGGGTTGGTTACCGTGCACAACTTCAAGGTTCTAAACTTGTTCTCTCAGTCGGTAAATCTCACCAAGACGAAGTTGAAGCACCAGAAGGAATTACTTTTACTGTTGCTAACCCAACTTCAATTGCTGTTGAAGGTATTAATAAAGAAGTTGTTGGACAAACAGCTGCTTACATCCGTAGTCTTCGTTCACCAGAACCATATAAAGGTAAAGGTATCCGCTACGTTGGTGAATTTGTTCGTCGTAAAGAAGGTAAAACAGGTAAATAATAAATGTATAGCTTTCATAAGGAAACTAAAAGTTCTTATGAAGCAGCATTTATGTCACTATTTTGTTATAGACAAAATAATCATAAATTAAGAGGTGAAAATTGTGATTTCGAAACCAGATAAAAACAAACTCCGCCAAAAACGCCACCGTCGCGTTCGCGGAAAACTCTCTGGAACTGCTGATCGCCCACGTTTGAAC
This sequence comes from Streptococcus pluranimalium, assembly GCF_047785745.1. Lineage (GTDB taxonomy): Bacteria > Bacillota > Bacilli > Lactobacillales > Streptococcaceae > Streptococcus > Streptococcus pluranimalium_B. Next base: position 8,462 of record NZ_JBLOJT010000037.1, read on the forward strand.
ATCTACCGTTCTAATACAGGCATCTACGCTCAAGTAATTGATGACGTAGCGGGTGTAACGCTCGCAAGTGCATCAACTCTTGATAAAGACGTTTCAAAAGGAACTAAAACCGAGCAAGCTGTTGTTGTCGGTAAACTTGTTGCTGAACGCGCAGTAGCTAAAGGTATTTCTGAAGTGGTGTTTGACCGCGGTGGATATCTCTATCACGGACGTGTTAAAGCTTTGGCTGATTCAGCTCGTGAAAACGGATTGAAATTCTAATAGGGAGGACACTTAATAATGGCATTTAAAGATAATGCAGTAGAACTTGAAGAACGCGTTGTTGCTATCAACCGTGTTACGAAAGTTGTTAAAGGTGGACGCACTATGCGTTTTGCTGCACTTGTTGTTGTTGGTGACCGTAACGGTCGCGTAGGATTCGGTACTGGTAAATCTCAAGAGGTTCCAGAAGCAATCCGTAAAGCTGTTGAAGCAGCTAAGAAAAATATGATTGAAGTACCTATGGTTGGTACAACAATTCCTCACGAAGTTTTCTCAAACTTTGGTGGAGCGAAAGTATTGTTGAAACCTGCTGTTGAGGGTGCTGGTGTTGCTGCTGGTGGTGCTGTTCGTGCTGTCATCGAATTGGCTGGTGTTGCAGATGTTACATCTAAATCACTTGGTTCAAATACACCAATCAATATTGTTCGTGCTACAGTTGAAGGTTTGAAACAACTTAAACGCGCTGAAGAAGTTGCAGAACTTCGTGGTGTATCTGTTTCTGACTTAGCTTAAGAAAGGGGATAACATGGCTCAAATTAAAATTACTTTGACTAAGTCTCCAATCGGTCGCAAACCAGAACAACGTAAAACAGTTGTTGCCCTTGGACTTGGCAAATTGAACTCATCAGTTATTAAAGAAGATAACGCTGCTATCCGTGGTATGGTTACGGCTATCTCTCACTTGGTAACTGTTGAAGACGTTAAATAATTAATAATGACATTAGGTTGGAGTTGTATCCAGCCTAATCTTAATATGTATAGGCGAGTTTTGATGGGGAGTCCTTTCCCCTCATTGAGGCGTTAGCATTGTACAACAAAAGGAGAAAATAAATGAAACTTCATGAATTGAAACCTGCGGAAGGTTCTCGCAAAGTACGTAACCGTGTAGGTCGTGGTACATCATCTGGTAACGGTAAAACATCTGGACGTGGTCAAAAAGGTCAAAAAGCTCGTAGCGGTGGTGGTGTTCGCCTTGGTTTCGAGGGTGGACAAACACCATTGTTCCGTCGTCTTCCAAAACGTGGATTCACTAACGTCAACGCTAAAGAGTATGCGCTTGTAAGTCTTGAAGACTTGAATGTGTTTGAAGATGGTACAGAAGTATCACCATCAGTTCTTAAAAATGCAGGGATTATAAAGACTGAAAAATCGGGTGTAAAAATTCTTGCAAACGGTGAACTCACAAAGAAATTAGATGTAAAAGCAGCTAAGTTTTCAAAAGCAGCAGCAGCAGCTATCGTTGAAAAAGGTGGTTCTGTGGAAATCGTCTAATGAGTTTGATCCTCATTATGTTCGTATGAATAATAGGAGTAACTCATTATGTTTTTTAAAATTTTAAAAGAAGCTCTGAAATTGAAAAATGTAAGGCGAAAAATTATATTTACCTTATTTATTATTTTTGTTTTCAGACTGGGAACTCATATAACAGTTCCAGGCATTAATGCTAAAAGCTTAGAACAATTAGCTGATTTACCATTTTTAAATTTATTAAATTTGGTATCAGGGAATGCCATGAGTTCATTCTCTGTATTTGCTCTGGGTGTCAGTCCATATATTACGGCATCGATTATTGTTCAATTACTACAAATGGATATCCTTCCACAATTTGTGGAATGGGGTAAGCAGGGAGAAGTTGGAAGAAGAAAATTAAATCAAGCAACAAGATATATTTCTTTGGTACTTGCATTTATTCAATCGATTGGTATCACTGCTGGATTTAATGCTCTGTCAAGTGTTCAATTAGTAACAACTCCAACTTGGCAAACCTATGTCATTATTGGTATCATCTTGACTTCGGGTAGTATGATTGTTACTTGGTTAGGTGAACAAATTTCTGACAAAGGTTTTGGAAATGGTGTCTCAATGATTATCTTCTCTGGTATCATTGCATCTATTCCAGGAGCTATCTCATCTATTCATGAAGACTATTTCGTCAACGTGAAATCTTCTGAGCTTACAAATTCTTGGATTTTTGTAGGATTATTACTTTTAGCGGTTCTGTTAATTGTATTCTTCACAACATTTGTTCAACAAGCTGAATATAAAATTCCAATTCAATATACGAAACTCGCTCAAGGAGCTCCAACAAGTTCATATTTACCGTTGAAAGTTAATCCTGCTGGTGTTATTCCCGTTATTTTTGCCAGCTCGATTACTGCAGCACCTAGCTCCATCCTAGCGTTTTTCCAAAGTAGTCATTATGATGTTCCATGGCTAAACACACTTCAAAATTTGTTCTCTTATCAGACGCCTGCGGGTATGGGAATCTATGCATTGTTAATTATTCTCTTCTCATTTTTCTATACTTTTGTTCAAGTTAATCCAGAAAAAACAGCAGAAAATTTACAAAAAAATGGATCTTATATACCTAGGGTTAGACCTGGCAGAGAAACCGAAGCTTATATGTCATCACTGTTAAAAAAATTAGCAACAGTAGGTTCAGTATTCTTAGCATTGATCTCATTAATTCCAATCGTAGCACAACAAGTATTCGATTTAACATCTACGGTTGCATTAGGGGGAACAAGCTTGCTAATTTTAATTTCAACAGGAATTGACAGCATGAAACAACTTGAAGGCTATTTATTGAAAAAGAAATATGTCGGCTTTATGAATACAAAATAGAGTATGGGTTGACTAAGTCAACCTTCTATTTTGTTTTTAAATAAGTCTGCCTATAGAAGGCAGATTTATTTGAAAACAAAACTAATTAGAAACATATGCTTTCTAAGGATTATCTTTAAAGGAGAATCAAATGCATCTTTTAATCATGGGTCTACCTGGTGCAGGTAAAGGAACTCAAGCTGCAAAAATTGTTGACACTTATGGTGTCTCACATATTTCAACAGGCGACATGTTCCGCGCTGCCATGAAAAATGAAACTGAGATGGGTAAACTTGCTAAATCATTTATTGATAAAGGTGAGTTAGTTCCTGATGAAGTGACTAATGGCATTGTCAAAGAACGTCTTGCGGAGTCTGATATCAAAGAAACTGGTTTTTTGTTAGACGGTTATCCACGTACAATTGAACAAGCACATGCTTTGGATAAAACGTTGGTAGAATTAGGATTAACGCTTGATGGTGTTATCAATATTGATGTCAATCCAGACAGTTTGGTTGAGCGTTTAAGTGGTCGTATCATCCATAAGGAGACTGGAGAAACTTTCCATAAAGTTTTCAACCCACCAGCAGGTGATTACAACGAAGAAGACTATTATCAACGCGAAGATGATAAACCAGAGACTGTTAAACGTCGTTTAGATGTTAATATTGCACAAGGTCAACCAATTTTAAATCATTATCGTGAGCAAAATCTTGTGACTGATATTGAAGGGAATCAAGAAATTGACCGAGTATTTAAAGATGTTAAGGAAGCAATTGATCGTATCAAATAATTGATAAATCTTGCTTGCTATCTAGACATAGTTGTGGTAGAATAACTTAGTCTGACTTATAATTGTTACCTCTGTTTTCAGAGGAAATCAAATCGAAATTTAGAGGGGGACTTTTGCGTGGCAAAAGAAGACGTGATTGAAATTGAAGGTAAGGTTGTAGAAACTATGCCTAATGCTATGTTTACAGTTGAATTAGAAAATGGACATCAAATTTTGGCGACTGTTTCAGGAAAAATCCGTAAAAATTACATTCGTATCTTAGTAGGTGACCGTGTGACAGTTGAGATGAGTCCATATGATTTGACGCGTGGGCGTATCACATACCGCTTTAAATAATCGAAATAATTGGAGGGATAGAACATGAAGGTAAGACCATCGGTTAAACCAATTTGCGAACACTGTAAAGTGATTCGTCGTAATGGCCGTGTTATGGTAATTTGTCCAACAAATCCAAAACACAAACAACGTCAAGGATAATATAGAAAGGAGAAAAAATGGCTCGTATTGCTGGAGTTGATATTCCAAATGATAAACGCGTAGTAATTTCACTTACTTATGTATATGGTATCGGATTAACAACATCTAAAAAAATCTTGGCTGCTGCAGGCGTATCAGAAGATATCCGTGTTAAAGATTTAACAACAGATCAAGAAGATGCTATCCGTCGTGAAGTTGATGCAATTAAAGTTGAAGGTGACCTCCGTCGTGAAGTTAACTTGAACATTAAACGTTTGATGGAAATCGGTTCATACCGTGGTATCCGTCACCGTCGTGGACTCCCTGTCCGTGGACAAAACACAAAAAACAATGCTCGTACTCGTAAAGGTAAAGCTGTTGCGATTGCAGGTAAGAAAAAATAAAATAGGAGGTAAATAAATTGGCTAAACCAACACGTAAACGTCGTGTGAAAAAGAATATCGAGTCAGGTATTGCTCACATTCACGCTACATTTAACAACACTATTGTTATGATTACAGATGTGCACGGTAACGCTCTCGCTTGGTCATCAGCTGGTGCTCTTGGATTTAAAGGTTCTCGTAAATCTACTCCATTTGCAGCTCAAATGGCTTCAGAAGCAGCTGCTAAATCAGCTCAAGAACATGGTTTGAAAACTGTTGAAGTTACTGTTAAAGGCCCAGGTTCAGGTCGTGAATCAGCTATTCGTGCTCTTGCTGCTGCTGGTCTTGAAGTGACTGCCATCCGCGATGTTACTCCTGTACCGCATAATGGTGCTCGTCCTCCAAAACGTCGTCGTGTGTAATCATTAACTATACAGTACACAGATTCGTTTCGAGGGGTAAATAAATGATTGAGTTTGAAAAACCAATAATAACAAAAATTGATGAAAATAAAGATTACGGTAAGTTTGTCATCGAACCGCTTGAACGTGGTTACGGAACAACCTTAGGTAACTCTCTTCGTCGTGTACTCTTATCATCTCTTCCAGGTGCTGCTGTTACCTCGATTAAGATTGATGGAGTACTTCACGAGTTTGATACTGTGCCTGGAGTACGTGAAGATGTAATGCAAATTATTCTTAACGTCAAAGGACTTGCTGTTAAATCTTACGTCGAAGACGAAAAAATTATTGAACTTGATGTCCAAGGACCAGCTGTAGTTACTGCTGGAGATATCTTGACTGATAGCGATATTGAGATTGTTAACTCAGATCATTATCTGTTTACAATCGCTGAAGGTGCTTCTTTTAAAGCTAGCATGACAGTAGCTAAAAATCGTGGTTATGTTGCTGCAGAAGGTAATAAAAAAGATGATGCACCAGTAGGCACATTGGCTGTAGACTCTATCTACACTCCAGTGAAAAAAGTTAACTATCAAGTTGAACCTGCTCGTGTAGGTAGTAATGACGGCTTTGATAAATTAACTGTTGAAATCATGACTAATGGCACAATTATTCCTGAAGATGCATTAGGTCTTTCTGCCCGTGTATTGATTGAACATTTAAATCTCTTTACAGATCTAACTGAGGTTGCTAAAGCTACTGATGTTATGAAAGAGACAGAGTCAGTTAACGACGAGAAAGTTCTTGATCGTACTATTGAAGAATTAGATTTGTCAGTTCGTTCTTATAACTGTTTGAAACGTGCAGGTATTAACACTGTTCACGATTTAACAGAAAAGAGTGAACCAGAAATGATGAAAGTCCGTAACCTTGGTCGTAAGAGCCTTGAAGAAGTTAAGGTTAAACTTGCTGATTTAGGGTTAGGACTAAAAAACGATAAATAAAATAGGAGGATAACATGGCTTACCGTAAACTAGGACGCACTAGCTCACAACGTAAAGCAATGTTGCGTGATTTGACTACAGATCTTTTGATTAACGAATCAATCGTAACTACTGAAGCTCGTGCTAAAGAAATTCGTAAAACCGTTGAAAAAATGATTACTCTTGGTAAACGTGGTGATTTGCACGCACGTCGTCAAGCAGCAGCATTTGTTCGTAACGAAATTGCATCAGAAAACTATGATGAAACAACTGATAAATATACATCAACAACTGCTCTTCAAAAATTGTTCTCTGAGTTAGCACCTCGTTATGCAGAGCGCAACGGTGGATACACTCGTATCCTTAAAACAGAACCACGTCGTGGTGACGCTGCCCCAATGGCAATTATTGAACTTGTTTAATTTTTATCAATTTTGTTGAGTGTTATGATGATGGAAGGAGAATTTCTTCTTAGTCTAGCTCTGGTCTACCACTGGGACTAAATCCCAGTGGGAACACTCATCATATTATGGTAAAGGTAACGCTTGTTTACGAAAGACTTCTAATTCAAAAGTTTTTCGTAAGCAGGCGTTTTTGGGCTCTTCGTCAACTGTAGTGGGTGACTTATAATGGCTCTTCGTCAACTGTAGTGGGTGACTTATAATTAACATCTAGAGAGAATCGTTCTGGTTCTCTCTTTTTGAGTGTTTAAAGCGATGAGAATTTTGGTTTTAAAGTTC
>NZ_JBLOJT010000038.1:0-14596 GCF_047785745.1 Streptococcus pluranimalium
TAAAAACGATTGTTCAGCGAAAGTGGAGTTCTGCTATTTTTGATTTTGGATGAGTATTATCCAGACATTTTTTTAGATAAGTTCTTCAAGAAAAGCAAAGAATAAGGTCAGGGCGAGGAGGTCGGCAGAACCACCTGGGCTTAAATGCCGACTAACTAGGATGCTATTATAGTCTGACATGGCTTTTTTTAAAGATGTTTCAGATAAATTTTGTTTAAGAAGTTGCGTAGCTTCTTTTTTAACCTTTTGCCATGCTTCAATTCCACCTCTGTGAATGAGATTGCCGTCTTCGACAAAAGTCATCAAATAAAGGAGTAGCTGCAATTGCGCACTTTCTTGATGGCTTTTATTTTTAAGAGTTTCTCTGAAATAAGGAATGGCTTTTTGAGTGATGCTGGGAAAGCCTGCACTGGCTTCGCCACGTGGACCCGTTATACCATAATCAAGATAAAGTCTTTCGCCGTAGCTTAAGTTTTCTTTAGTTTCTAAATCATTTAAATCCATGGCTAAAACTTTTGAACAAAGTTCAGAAGCGACTTGGCATATAGCAAGGCTATCTTCTGGAGAGAAGCGATAACTTCTGTCTCGGTTTATCTTATTTTGAGCTAGCCATCTGCCTGTTGCTCCCAGAATGACCGCCAGAGAAAAATTAACCCCTTTATGAGTGTTTATGCCTTTTGTTACTGTAAACATGGCTTTTTCAGCTACAATCCCTTCTTGTCTCAATTGTTTAAATACTTCTTGAGAGGGCTGGGTGATGGTATCAAATCCTATAGATAAATAAGTTTCAAAGAATGGTGCCAGAACAAGAGCGCTGTCAATAAAGGTTTGAAAGGTCATGTCCTTATGGGCGCCATCGTCAAAGCGATCAACCAGACCTGGTTTTGGGCTAAGTGAGACTTCGTAAAGAAGTGATTTGAGAGCGGCTTGGCTAATGCTAGCTATGAGTTTTTTAGTCATGTGGCTGAGCATCCATCTCTTTTAGGATAAAGGTTAGTGAGCGGTTGAGGTGCTGATGTGTAATTTCGGTAACTTTTTCAGTGTTTTGTTCTTTCATGTAATGATAAATATCCCAGTGTTCGCTCAGCGCGAGCTGACGACGTTCCAGTGATGAGATTGAAATTTCCCTAAAATAGGTCAGATAGGTTTGAAGTTCGCTGACGATTTCTCTTAAACGAACCATGCGACTTTTTTCGTAGATACAGTTGTTGAACTGGTTGAAATTATCTAAAATCTGCTCAACATCACCATCAACAATAAAGGTTTCGCATTCTGTTAAAATGGCTTTCATATCATCAAAGTCGTCTGGGGACATTCTTTTCATAGCTGTTATGCTTGCCAAGGTATCTAAAGACTTGCGGATTTCGAAGATTTCCATAGCGTCTTCAATGCTGACACCTTTAACAATAATCCCTTTTTTTGGAATGTGTTCGACCAATTTTTCTTCTAAAAGTTGGGCTAGTGCATAACGAATAGGCGTTCGACTAATGTTTAACTCAAGGGAGAATTCTTTTTCATTGATACGGCTGCCAGCAGGAATCTCTCGTAAAATAATCGTTTTACGAAGGGCTTGGTAAAACAATTGTTTTAGAGGAAGATTTTGGTTGAGGTCAAGGTTAGCTTTTACTGCTTCAATAATTGGATTCATATCATAACCTTTCTATTCATGACTATTATAGCGGAAAATATTTTAAAAATGAATAGTCATTTAAAATGAGCTTGTTTACAAAGGCAAAAGGATCGGACGTGTGTCCAATCCTTTTGCTAGCCATGATAATTTATTATTGTGGCAGATAAACTGGCATATGTCCCATTAAGACAACGGTTACGATGAAGATTATGAAAATAACAAGTGCGTATTTAGCTGATGTTTTTTGCCATTCACCCATGTCAAGTCCTGTCAAACGTAGAAGGAGATATATAAAAGCAACCAGTGGGCTGAGCAAGTGGAAGGCTTGTCCCATGAGGGAAGCAAGAGCCATTGACATGTTGTCGAAGCCATACTGTGAACCAGCTTGCGCTAAGACAGGCATGATGCCGTAGTAGAAGCCGTCGTTTGATAGGAAGAAGGTACCCGGAGCTGAGATGAGGGCGATGATGATTCCCCAGAAGCCAGCCAATTGTTTTGGAATGATAGTAGCAAAACTTTGAGCAAGTGCGCCAGCCATACCAGAACCTTGGAAGAGTCCCATAAATACACCAGCAGCGAAGACCAAGATAACCACTTGAACAGCATTGTCAGCATTGTCACCGATACGTTTTGATTGGTCTTTGAGTTTTGGATAGTTAACCATAAGAGCGATGCAGGTTCCGACGGCAAAGAGAAGAAGGGGTTCAATTTTAATCGCTTCTTCAAATGAACCAGCCACTAGCCAAGCAATCAATACAATGGTTAAAATACCGTTGAAAAGGAAATTTTGTGGACGACGTATAGCAATGGTATCAGGATCTGTAATATCAGTTAATTTTCGGAGTTCAGCGTCTGATAGCTCTTTAACTCCAAGACGTTTACGTTCTTTTTTACCCATACTACGTGCAACGATAAAGATAACATAGAGGACAGAAAGGATCATACCAGGGGCAAGGTATCCGAGGATTTCAGCACCAACACCAAGCACAGACATAGCACGTGCTGTTGGACCACCCCATGGAAGCAAGTTCATGATGGTATTTTGAAGGATAATCAAAACACCAAGATTCATGACATTCATGTTAAGTTTTTTGTAGATAGGTAAGAAGGCTGAAACAACGATAAGTGTTGTTGTAGTACCATCACCATTGAGGGAAACAGCGGCAGATACAATAGCTGTCGCTATTAAGACTTTCATTGGATCGCCCTTAGCAAAGCGAATCATTTTCTCTGTGATAGGATCAAAAAGACCTGCATCAAGCATGATTGAGAAATAGAGGATGGCAAAAAGGAGCATGATACCTGTTTTAGCGGTTCCGTTAATACCATACATAACCATTGGTCCTACGGCTGTAAGGTTGTTAGCGAGTTTATCATCTCCAAGGAATTCTGTAAATTTGGCATCAAGCCCAAAATCAGCAACTCCTGTATAGATAGCGATTATTGTAAAAATAAGTGGCACAATAACCAAGGAGGTTAAAGGTGACATTTTTTTCTTCATGACAACGAACATGAAGACGACGATCATAGCATAAGCTAATATGGTAAGAAGCATAGCTTTTTCTCCTTAAATTTAATGATTATTATATTTAGCTAATATATAACAAAGTGACTTTACACCCCAAGTATAATTGAAAGCGGTTAATTTTTAAAGAGGACTTTGTAATAAAAAACACAAAAAGAACAACTTGAAAAGCTTTTTTGTCAATATTTGGAAACGTTTTTCAAAAAAACACAAAAAAGCCATTCATTAAAATAATCATGTTATATAATAATTTTAGAAGGTTTAAAAAACGCTTACGTAAAGAAAAGTTTAGTATTTTCGTAAAGAAAGGAGACCCTATGGGAATTTTTAAACGGTTATTTTCAAAATCAAGGGAATCGACTAATATTTCTGAGATAAAAGAAAAGAATCGTCACCAAACCGTTGATGAAGCCTGGGAGGAGGTTCCAGCCTATACTCCAGCAACTTCTGAAGATTTTCAATTGATTAGTGTTATAGCTTCAAGCATAGCTGCCGGTGATCACCCAGATAGTCAATTTAAGGTCAAACGGATTTTAAAACGCAATCCTGAAAGTTTGACTGTCTCACTGATTGCCTCAAGCATAGCTGCCGGTGATTATCCAGACAGCCAATTTGTTATTAAATCAATCAAACGAAAAAAATAAGATATATAAGGAGAAAATAATGTTACGTAAATTCAAGATTTCTGTTGATGGCAAAGAGTACTTGGTTGAAATGGAAGAAATCGGTGGAACGCCTGCCCCAGCTCCAGCGGCACCAAGTCCAAGTCCTGCTCCAGCTTCAGCACCAGTTGCTGAAACGCCTGCTGAACCAGACCCTGCCTCATCCGCTCCAGCGGGAGCAGATGCTTTAGCAGCTCCTATGCCAGGAACAATTTTGAAAGTTTTGGTTAATATTGGTGACAGCGTTTCTGAAAACCAACCGCTTATGATTCTTGAAGCTATGAAGATGGAAAATGAAATCGTAGCCTCATCTGCGGGGACAGTTTCAGCTATTCATGTGTCACCAGGTCAGACGGTTAACCCAGGTGATGGTTTGATTACAATTCATTAGGCTTACGTATAGAGAAAGGAATTGACTTAATGGAAACATTAATTGCTGGCATTACGTCTATCACTATTCCTCAAATTGTCATGATGCTGATCGGAGCAACTTTGATGTATTTGGGGATTAAAAAAGAATATGAGCCAACTCTTTTGGTACCTATGGGACTTGGTACTATCTTAGTTAACTTCCCAAGAACTGGTGTTTTAACCCAGGTGGTGAATGGAGTTGAACAAGAAGGTGTCTTCGATGTTCTCTTTAATATCGGTATCGGAACAGAACTCTTTCCGCTTTTGATTTTCATCGGTATTGGAGCTATGATTGATTTTGGACCGCTCTTACAGAATCCATTTATGTTGCTCTTTGGAGCAGCGGCTCAGTTTGGTATCTTCTTTGTTGTGGTGGTTGCTGTTTTAGCAGGATTTGATATCAAAGAAGCAGCTTCAATCGGTATTATCGGTGCTGCGGATGGTCCGACATCTATCTTCGTCGCTAATCAACTGGCACCGAAACTTCTGGGGCCAATCACAGTTGCCGCATACTCCTACATGGCTTTGGTGCCTATCATACAACCTTTTGCTATTAAATTGGTGACAACGAAGAAAGAGCGTCAAATTCGCATGATTTACAAAGCAGAGAGCGTGTCAAAAATGACTAAAATCCTCTTCCCAATTGTCATTACAATTGTGGCTGGATTTATCGCTCCGATTTCCCTTCCGTTGGTTGGTTTTCTCATGTTTGGTAATCTCCTTCGTGAATGTGGTGTTTTGGACCGATTGTCTCAAACAGCTCAAAATGAATTGGTTAATATCGTGTCAATCTTGCTTGGTTTGACTATTTCAGTCAAAATGCAGGCAGACTTGTTTTTGAACGTTCAAACGCTTTTGATTATCGTTTTCGGTCTGGTTGCCTTTATCATGGACTCTATTGGTGGCGTTGTCTTTGCTAAGATTTTGAATCTTTTCCGCAAACAAAAGATCAACCCAATGATTGGTGCAGCAGGTATCTCAGCCTTTCCAATGTCCAGTCGTGTTATCCAAAAAATGGCGACAGATGAAGATCCTCAAAACTTCATCTTGATGTACGCTGTTGGTGCCAACGTGTCAGGTCAAATCGCTTCTGTTATTGCAGGTGGTTTGCTCCTTGCCTTCTTTAGCTAAAGGATAGAAAGAGGACCTTATGATAAATATGGATCATTTATTCCAAGCTTTTGAACTCATGGGCTTGGGCATGTTTGGAATCTTTGTGGTTTTGGGAATTCTCTACATTTCAGCAGAAGTGTTGATTAAATTGTTCCCGTCTGACTAATTGAAATTTTAGAGAGGTGAATCATGGAAATTAAGCAAACAGCAGTTGCTGGTTCTCTAGAATCCAGCGATATTATGCTAACCCTATCTCCAGGTGAGGGTGACGGTATTTCAATGTCACTGGATAGTAGTGTTGAAAAACAATTTGGAACACAAATTCGTCGCGTTATTGAAGAAACATTGAAGAGTCTTGGTGTGACATCTGCCAAGGTAGAAGCTGTGGATAAAGGCGCTCTTGATTGCACCATCCAAGCCCGTACCTTTGCAGCAGCTCATCGTGCGGCTGGTCTTGAAACATACAATTGGAAGGAGATTGACTCATGGAACGTTTGAGAAGAACAATGATGTTTGTCCCTGGTGCCAATGCAGGTATGCTTCGCGATGCGCCGTTGTATGGGGCTGATTCCATTATGTTTGACCTAGAGGATTCTGTTTCTTTAAAGGAGAAAGATACCTCACGTGCACTTGTCCACTTTGCTTTAAAAACCTTTGATTATAGTCATGTTGAAACGGTTGTTCGTATCAACGGCTTGGAAACTTGTGGAGCTCTTGATATTGAAGCCGTTGTCTCAGCAGGTGTTGATGTTATTCGTTTGCCAAAGACAGAAACAGCTCAAGATATTTTTGATGTTGAAGCAGAAATTGAACGTGTCGAACGTGAATACGGTCTTGAAGTGGGTAGCACAGGCATGATGGCGGCTATCGAATCTGCTGAAGGTGTACTCAATGCTAGGGAAATTGCCAAAGCCTCTGACCGCCTCATCGGTATTGCTCTTGGTGCAGAGGATTACGTGACAAATATGAAAACTCGTCGTTACCCAGATGGACAAGAACTTTTCTTTGCTCGTAGCATGATTCTCCATGCTGCTCGTGCTGCTGGGATTGCCGCCCTTGATACGGTTTATTCGGATGTTAATAATACAGAAGGCTTCCAAGATGAAGTTCGCCTGATTAAACAACTCGGTTTTGATGGTAAATCTGTCATCAACCCACGTCAAATTCCATTGGTTAATGAGATTTACACTCCAACAGAGAAAGAAATCGAAAATGCTAAACAAGTTAAATGGGCTATCCGCGAGGCTGAAAGCAAAGGGTCAGGTGTTATCGCGCTTAATGGTAAGATGATTGATAAACCAATCGTAGAGCGTGCTGAACGTGTAATTATGCTAGCAAAAGCAGCAGGAGTTTTGACTGAGGAGGATATTTAAGATGGTGACAAACACACTAGGCCGAGACATTCCTCAAGAATACGCAGACCAGTACGGTGTTTTTGAAGGAGAATTGGCACACATAAAAGACTACCAAGAATCAAGTCGTAGGATTAAAGCCGTAAAACCAGGTGATGATAAACTACTAGGCTCTATTCGTGAAGCCATTGAAAAAACGGGTCTAAAAGATGGTATGACGATTTCCTTTCACCACCATTTCCGTGAAGGGGATTATGTGATGAACATGGTCTTGGATGAGATTGCTAAAGCAGGGATTAAGAATTTATCAATCGCACCAAGTTCTATTGCTAACGTCCATGAACCCTTGATTGAACACATCAAAAATGGTATTGTAACCAATATCACCTCATCAGGTTTGCGTGATAAGGTTGGAGCAGCGATTTCAGAAGGCATTATGGAAAATCCAGTTGTTATTCGTTCACACGGTGGCCGTGCCCGTGCGATTGCTTCTGGTGATGTTCATATTGACGTTGCCTTTCTTGGGGCACCATCATCAGATGCTTATGGAAATGCCAACGGAACGAAGGGAAAAGCAACATGTGGCTCCCTCGGTTATGCCATGATTGATGCCAAATATGCAGACCAAGTGGTTATCATCACAGACACCTTGGTACCCTATCCAAACACACCAATTTCTATCCCGCAAACCGATGTGGATTACGTGGTTGAAGTTGATGCTATCGGTGATCCAAATGGTATCGCCAAAGGAGCAACGCGTTTCACCAAAAATCCTAAAGAGCTCTTGATTGCTGACTATGCAGCTAAAATCATTACCAACTCACCATACTTCAAAGAAGGTTTCTCATTCCAAACAGGTACTGGTGGTGCCTCGCTTGCGGTTAGTCGATTCATTCGTGAAGCCATGATTAAACAAGATATCACAGCAAGTTTTGCCCTTGGTGGCATTACCAATGCCATGGTGGAACTTTTGGAAGAAGGCTTGGTTGAAAAAATCATCGATGTGCAAGACTTTGACCATCCGTCTGCACTCTCACTAGACCGTAATACCGGTAAACACTTGGAAATCGACGCTAACATGTATGCCTCTCCATTGAGTAAAGGCTCAGCCATTAACCAATTGGATACTTGTATCCTTTCAGCACTTGAAGTGGACACTGACTTCAATGTTAACGTTATGACTGGTTCTGACGGTGTTATTCGCGGTGCCTCAGGAGGCCACTGTGACACAGCCTTCGCGGCTAAGATGAGCTTGGTGATTTCACCACTGATTCGCGGACGCATCCCTACTTTTGTGGATAAGGTCAATACAGTCATCACACCAGGTACTAGTGTTGATGTGGTCGTCACAGAAGTTGGTGTCGCCATTAACCCAAATCGTCCTGACCTGATTGAACACTTTAAAGACCTTAAAGTACCACAATTTACTATTGAAGAATTAAAAGAAAAAGCTTACGCGGTTGTTGGTAATCCTGAACCAATTCAATATGGTGACAAGGTTGTTGCCCTCATCGAATACCGCGATGGTAGCTTGATTGACGTGGTTAAAAATGTCTAAAACAAGTGTTTTCGATGGTCCAACTGTCAGTTTAGAAGATATGTTACAAGCACGAGAAGGACGTAGTTTTAGACAAAAAAGCTTGATGGAAAAATACCCACAAGCTAGCCTACTCTGTGCTACCATGAACATTCCAGGTCCTGTCAAAACCTCAGAGAAACTAGGTCAAGCCTTTACTGTCATTATAGATATGATGAAAAAAACACTAGCTGACCATATACTTTTTGACAAAATCATCAGTCCAAAAACGGGCTGGGAATATTATATGGTGTCTACTTTACCAGCATTTGAGCTTAAAAACCGCTTGATTGCTATTGAGGAGTTCAGTGATTTAGGTAGACTGATGGATTTGGATGTTTTAGAGAAAGCTGAAACTGGTTTACTTAGTCCTATTAGTCGGACTGGTCTCGGCAAAGAGCCTCGTAAGTGCTTTATCTGTTCTGAAGTTGCCAAAGAGTGTGGACGTTCACGCAAGCACAGTGTCGAGCAAATGCAGGAAGTTATTAGTCAAATGATTGATGGAGCTTTGGATACCTGTCCAGATTAGATAAGTTAAAACGTATAAAATAAATTTCAAGACAATAAAAATGGAGAAACTCATGACAAAAATTCGTATTACCGAAACGGTTTTACGGGATGGTCAGCAAAGTCAAATCGCAACACGAATGACTACAGAAGAGATGTTGCCAGTCCTTGAACAGTTAGATCAAGCTGGCTACTATGCTCTTGAGATGTGGGGAGGGGCAACCTTCGATTCTTGCTTGCGATACCTTAATGAAGACCCTTGGGAAAGACTTCGTACTATCCGTAAAGCTGTCAAAAAGACTAAATTACAAATGCTCCTTCGTGGGCAAAACTTGCTAGGTTATCGTAACTATGCCGATGATGTGGTAACCAGCTTCATTCAAAAATCTGTGGAAAATGGGATTGATATTATCCGTATCTTCGATGCCTTGAATGACCCTCGTAACCTTCAAACAGCGGTACGTGCGACAAAAGAAGCCGGTGGACATGCTCAGGTTGCTATTTCTTATACAACCAGTCCAGTTCATACGGTGGATTACTTTGTGGATTTGACCAAACGCTATGCAGAGATTGGTGTGGATTCTATCTGTATCAAGGATATGGCTGGTGTTCTGACACCTCAGACTGGTTATGATTTGGTCAAACGTATCAAGGAAGCTGTTGATCTTCCTTTAGAAGTGCACACGCATGCAACCAGCGGTATTTCTGAAATGACTTACTTAAAGGTAGCTGAAGCGGGTGCCGATATTATTGATACGGCAGTGTCATCCTTTGCTGGCGGTACAAGCCAACCTGCTACCGAATCAATGGTAGTAGCTCTTGAGGAACTAGGATTTGATACAGGCATTGACTTGAAGAAAGTTGAAGAAGTGGCAGAGCATTTTAATAAGGTGCGTGACCACTACCGTTCTGAAGGTATTCTTAACCCTAAAGTGAAGGATGTTGAGCCGAAAACCTTGATTTATCAAGTGCCTGGGGGAATGCTCTCCAACTTGCTCAGTCAGTTGAAGGATCAAGGCTTGGAAGATAAATATGATCAGGTGCTTGCTGAGGTGCCTCGTGTGCGTGCAGATCTTGGTTATCCACCATTAGTAACCCCTTTGTCACAAATGGTTGGTACTCAATCTCTTATGAATGTTATTTCTGGCGAACGGTACAAGGTTATTCCAAACGAAATCAAGGATTATGTTCGTGGACTATACGGGCAATCTCCAGCACCCCTTGCTGAGGGAATCAAAGAGTTGATCATCGGTGATGAGGAAGTGATTAGCATTCGTCCGGCTGACTTGATTGAGCCTCAATTACCTGCTCTTCGTGAGGAGATTTCAGGCTATGCGAAGAGTGAAGAGGATGTTCTTAGCTATGCGTCCTTCCCACAACAAGCGCGTGATTTCCTCGGACGCCGTGAAGACCCATTTTACGATGTTCCTGTGCAAAATGTCACCGTTAGCATTGATATTTAATAGACTTTAAAATCAAAAGGATAGGCACTTGCTTTGGCTTGGTGAACTTCAGTTCTGTCATGAGCTTGCTTTATATAGATTGATTTTGTTTAAGTGTTAGTACCATACATTTAACTGTCAAAAAAACTGAACCGTCGTGCAGCGGTTCAGTTTTGTGTGTTCTGACTAATCGATTCTTCAATCTTTAGTACCTTGGAGATGATGTCTGTCATTTCTGCTGGACTTTCCTTGCCACCAGTTGCGACCCAATAGGATATTAAGCTTTCGATGCTGGCTAAATAGACCTGGATGGCATACTCATAGGGAACCCCATAATGTTCTGTAATAAGGATTTTGGATTGGGGAAATTCTAAAAGAAAGTTAGCCACAAAATCTTTAATTGTTTTAGAAAAGTTGACAAAAGAGGTTTTGGAAATAGCTTGAATAAACTCGAAATCATCTTTTAGATAAGAAAAAGTCTGGTTCATAATATGATAAAAATCAGTCTCAAAATTTCCTTTAATCAGAATTCGATACAGTTGTTCAAGAATTTCTTCCTTGAGCGAGGCCATCATGTCATACTTGTCTTGGTAGTGAAGATAGAAAGTCCCACGATTGATACCGGCTTTCTGAGTAATATCTGAAATAGTGATATCTTCAAAGCCTTTATCTCTAAGAAGTAGCGTTAAAGCTTCTTTGATGTATCTCTTGGTTTCTGTTTGACGTTTTTGCATAATCCTATTCTCTTTCTTAAATCAACACTTTGTTGATTTTTGTTCTTGAAGTTTTCTTGTTGTCATTATATAATAATGGCATTCTTAAATCAACGTGTTGTTCATTTAATTAAAAACGATAGAAATGAGAAAAAATCATGTCTTATATTCAAATGAAAAACTCCTATAAGCGTTATCAAACCGGCAGTACCGAGATTGTTGCCAATCGCGATGTGTCATTTGATATTGAAAAAGGTGAGTTAGTCATTATCCTAGGTGCGTCTGGTGCTGGAAAATCAACAGTCTTAAATATCCTAGGTGGAATGGATACCAATGATGACGGTCAGGTCTTGATTGATGGTAAGGACATTTCAGGGGATTCAGATAAGGAACTAACAGCTTATCGTCGCAATGACGTTGGATTTGTCTTTCAGTTTTATAATTTGGTGCCCAATTTAACCGCCAAAGAAAATGTGGAACTGGCTTCTGAGATTGTCCCAGATGCACTAGATGTTGAAAAAACCTTAGCAGACGTAGGACTTGCCAATCGCATGAATAATTTCCCTGCCCAGTTATCTGGGGGTGAACAGCAACGTGTGTCCATTGCACGGGCAGTTGCTAAAAATCCTAAACTCTTGCTCTGCGATGAACCCACAGGAGCCCTGGATTATCATACAGGAAAACAGGTTTTACAAATCCTTCAAAATATGTCACGGGAAAAGGGAACTACAGTGGTTATCGTAACGCATAACGCCGCTCTAGCACCAATCGCTGATAAGGTCATTCGTATGCACGATGCCAGTGTGATAAGTGTTGAGACCAATGAAAATCCTCAAGACATTGCGACCTTGGAATACTAGGAGGTAGTCATGTCAAAGAAAACCTACTGGAAGGATATTTGGAAATCTTTAGCCTCCTCTAGAGGGCGTTTCCTGTCTATCATGCTCTTAATGATGCTGGGAGCTTTTGCTTTTGTCGGTCTCAAGGTTACCACACCGGATATGCAACGCTCAGCGACTGACTATCTCAATCGCCAAAATACCATGGATTTGACGGTTATCTCAAATATGGGTTTGGGAAAGAAAGACCAAGAAGAGCTGAAACATCTTAAAAAAGCCAACGTTGACTTTGGATATATGACCGATGTGACCATCAAGGATACTCATGAGGCGCTGAGAGTCATGTCAAGGCCTGATAAGATTTCGAAAATGACCTTGGTGAAAGGACAACTTCCTAAGAATGATAAGGAAATTGCCCTAGCATCTACTCTTCAAAAGAACTATCAAGTTGGGGATACTATCAAGGTTAGGCAAGCAGATGACGGCATTCTCAAAGAAACAAGGTTTAAGGTGACTGGTTTTGTCAATTCGCCGGAGATTTGGTCCACAACAAACCTTGGATCATCAACCGCAGGTGACGGTAACTTAAAAGCTTATGGCGTAACAGTGGCTGACGCTTTTGATAGCGATTATCCTATTCTGGCTCGTATCCGCTATCAAGATTTGGTGACCTTAAGCCCCTTCGAAAAAACATATCAGAATCGCTTGAGAGATAAAACTGATGCTCTGGACGAACTCTTAGCAGATAATCCGGAAGCTCACCTAGCCGAAATCAAAAAAGACCCACAAGATGAGCTCAATCACAATAAAACATCATTAGCCCAAGCTAAAGAAAAACTCACTGATAGCGAGAGCAAAATAGCCACTGCTAAGAAAAACTTGGAAGAGCAAGAAAAAGTTTTAAGCGCCTTACCAGAATCTCAAGCTAAAACTGCTAGTCAACAGTTACAAAAAGCTCAAAAAGAAATGGCTTCACAAGAAAAGAATCTAGAAACAGCCAAAAAAGAGTTAGCCAAAAACGAAAAAGCTTTAATCAAAGCACAAGATGAGTTAGATAGGCTAGAGATGCCGACTTATACGGTTTATACTCGTGAAACTCTACCAGGTGGCAATGGCTACATGGTTTACGCATCTGGCTCGGACAGCGTGGCACAAATCGGTAACATCTTCCCAGTTGTTCTTTATCTGGTGGCAGCACTAGTGACTTTCACGACGATTACCCGATTCGTCGATGAAGAGCGCAATAACTCAGCCATCCTAAAAGCGCTAGGTTACAGTAATACAGATGTCATTCGTAAGTTTGTTATCTATGGCCTTGTTGCTAGCTTGACGGGGACAATATTGGGAATCGTGGCAGGTCATTACATTCTGCCACGAATTATCGCTGATATCATGACTAAAGACACAACTATTAGCGGAGTTCAGTACGACTTTTTCTGGTCGTATAGCTTAATTGCTATCGGTCTAGCCCTCATTTCAGCCGTTTTACCAGCCTATCTGATTGCTCGTCGAGAACTGAGTGAAAAAGCAGCTCAATTGCTCTTGCCTAAACCACCAGTTAAAGGCTCTAAAATCTTACTAGAACGCATGTCCTTTATCTGGCAAAAAATGTCCTTCACTCAAAAAGTGACTGCCAGAAATATCTTTCGTTACAAACAACGCATGCTCATGACCATTTTTGGTGTTGCAGGATCAGTTGCTCTTTTATTTGCAGGTCTTGGGATCCAATCCTCCTTATCTAAGGTCGTTGATAACCAGTTTGGTCGCTTGACACCTTACGACATGCTGGTTATTGAAAAGTCATCTGCTAGCGCAGAGGAGAAAGAAAAACTAGCCGAAGCCCTATCAGGTCCAGAGATTGCTAAAGAAAAAGAAATTACCTATGCTTCAATAATGTTAGAAGTACCTGAAATGTCCCAACACCAATCGGTGTCTCTACTTATTACTCGTCAAAAAGATTTTGATTCCTTTATTAATCTTTACGATGCTAAGACAGGTAAAAAAAGAGAACTAAGTAAAGACGGTATTCTGATTTCTGAAAAATTAGCTAAAGCTTATCAGGTTAAAGAAGGACAAGAGATTAGACTGAAAGCTGATAAAGGTCAAGCAGTTAAGGTTAAGATCTCAGCTATTATTGAGATGAATGCGGGGCATTATCTCATGATGTCTCAGGATGTTTTTGATAAGCACTTTGCCGAATTTGAGTCTTCACCAGCCTACTTGCTTAATCTAAAAGATCAATCAAGTAAGGTTTTGAAATCACAAGCAAGCAAGTTATTGAGCTTGCCCGCTGTTGCAGGTTTAAGTCAAAATTCTGCTATGGTAGATACGGTTAAAGCAGTAGTGGCTTCCCTAAATGGTGCTATGACTATCTTGACGGTAGTCGCAGTCCTCTTAGCTGTCGTTATTCTTTATAACTTGACCAATATCAATGTGGCAGAGCGTATCCGTGAACTGTCAACCATCAAGGTTTTAGGCTTTTACGATAAAGAAGTTACTCTATACATATACCGTGAGACGATTATCTTATCTCTGATCGGGATTGGCTCAGGCCTCTTTTCAGGTATTTACCTTCACAAGCTCATTATGAGTATGATTGGTGGCAATGATATCCTTTTTGGCACGCAAGTTGCTTGGACGGTTTATGCCATTCCAATTGCTGTTATTCTTATCATTTTAATGCTACTAGGCGTATTGGTTAATCATATCCTTAAAACCGTAGATATGCTAGAAGCCTTGAAATCTGTCGATTAGAAGAACTAGGTATAGATAGAGATTGACTACTCCAAAGTAAGGCTCTTTGTCAACTGTAGTGGGTTGATGTCA